>NZ_JAMXSJ010000077.1:0-3104 GCF_024124725.1 Halomonas sp. Ps84H-12
AATCGTGCACCGAGCGTCCTTCGTGTGAACCTGACGGTTGAGGAGCCGAGTGCGTCAATCGCGCACGCTCGGATCTGTGGGGGGCCGGAACGAGCAATCGTCCGGTCTACCCGACCAATAACTCGGCGTAGAGTCAATCAAGGTAAAGCCGTGGTGATAGAGTAATCTAGGTGTGCGGGCGTGACAGGCATGATCACCCAGAATAGCCTGAGACTGATATATACCAACGATGACGACGTGCTTCGAGATTACGCTCAGGCAATGCGTTTTTATCGCTCGATGTCCGAATAGAGCAGTGCAGATGCCTGCTATACATTGTCCCGGTGCAGGTACAGGAAACGAAGCATTAAGAGACAAGCTTAAGATGCGTCTATTGACGTTTTGTTAACAGGCTGACCCTTGTGCCCAGTTTTTTCGTCGAGCTTAAGTAGTGGACGATGATAAGCAGCAGCGTACTACAGCGTCTCCACGTCAAACGCTACGATTTGCCGTTGAACGCTGGAAAACTCTACGCCTACTAAGTGAATAGGCTTGCCGCTAGCACGATACTTGTCGGCATAGCCCTTGGTTTTGATCTGCTCAATCGCTTTGCCTTTAGGCAGTTGTTCAACCACCTTGAACTCAAACAGGTAAACATGCCCGTTAAAGTCGATGCTCATATCCACTTTGCCGTGGTGGCTGGCGTCTTCCACCGTCACATTCACACCCAGCGCGGCGAAGTGGCTGTAAAACACGCTGGCGTAATGGCCTTCGTATTGGGCAATGGGGTTGTTGCGGTACCAGTCGTGTGGCAAACCGGCATAAAGCGCTTTGAGGTGGGTTTCCAGGCCTTGGAGGTCGTGCGCTTGCAAGTTACGGAACAGCGTAAGCCGCTCCCGAGGGGGGGCTTGCACACCCAGCACAGGTAAAAGCGCTTGGTTAAGGCTGGTTTCCACCTCAAGGTTGGGGTAGCCCAAGGTGTAGAGCCAATAACCGGTCATCGGCTCCTCGACAGCATGCGCGGTCAGGTAGCCCGTTTGGAACAAGAGCGCTTCGGTGGCGATATGGTCGACATCAAAGCGGCCTAACAATTCGGCTTCTGTTTGCAGTTGGCTCAAGGCAGGAGTGAACACACCGCGTTTTTTTAGCAGTTCGACTAAAAACGTAGGGGTCGCGCTTTCAAACCAGTAAGGGGTGAATTTCCGCTCTTCTAACAAGAGCAACACATCAAACGGGTTATAAACGCTGGGCACGTCTTGCCCGCCCCAGCGATAGCCGTTGTACCAGCGGCGAATCTCGTCACGCTCAAGACCAGGCAGTTCAGGCGCAAACACCGTATCCACATCGTGGTCGGTATAGCCACAGATAGCGGCATAGTCAGATGAGAGTGTGATGTCGCGCAGATTGTTCAGCCCTGAAAACAGGCTGACTTTGCTGAACTTGGAAACGCCGGTCAGTAGTACAAAGTGCAGGTGGGGGTCGGCATCTTTCAGCACGCTATAGAGGTTTTTCAGACCTTCGCGCAGTTCGCGCGCCTTATCGCTATCGAGAATATTATCAAGGATGGGTTTATCGTACTCGTCGATCAGCACTACTACGCGTTGATCGTGAACACGATGCGCTTGCTCAATCAAGCTAGCAAAGTCGTCCGCAATACGCTTAGGAGGCGTCGACGTAATCTGCAGACGTGCACGCTGCTGCTGCAACTGATATCGAATGTTCGCATCTAGGTCCTCTCTGTCAGCCGCCACTCCATTGCCAAAGCTTAAACGCACCACCGGGTATCGCTGCTGCCAGTCCCACTTGTCGTGAATATATAACCCGTCAAATAGCGCTTCGCGGCCCTCAAATAGGCAGCCCAGAGTATCTAGCAGCAGGCTTTTGCCAAAGCGGCGCGGGCGGGAGAGAAAGTAGTATTTGTTTTGGTTCGCCAGCTTTTCAATGAACGGCGTTTTGTCGACGTAGTAATAGCCGCCTTCTCGGATATCCGAAAAAGTTTGAATGCCTATAGGCAGCTTACGACGATGAGCAGCTGGCATGCTGGCCTCCAATGCTGAACCGATGAAACACAGGACAGTTTAGCACGGTGGCGATAAGGGCAGGTGGCGCGTATGGAGCTGTGTTTTTGGCAGAGGTACTGCTGGCGTTCTACGCGTAGCTGAATCAATTAAAGGAGTCCGTAGTGCGCGGTGACCAGAGGTCAAATTTGGTAGAAAACAGGACACAGAAAAGTCACGGTGTGTGCCATCGTTTTGACAATGAAGGGCACAGAATGGCGTTAATGGGTGTGACGGAGAAGATTTGAAATGCATTGGAATGTTAGTTAACTTGTTGTTTTAAATATTTTTTATTGGTTTTTTGACGGTGGGGAAGGGTGATGCTTGTGCGGTGCGTATTCCGCCCTATCGTGACCGCCCATTCCGTTTGAACGTGACCGTCTATTCTGGATGATGGTGACCGCGCATTCCGTTTTATCGTGACCGATTTTGGGCAGTTTTCCGGAATCGCTGGTCACGTTGCCGGAATCATCGGTCACGTTCCCCCGGAATCACATCCAACACGCTGGAATTCTTCAACTTTATTCGGCATACCCTTCTTTTTCATCACGAGGAAGTGCGGATGCCGGCTGCGAGGATTTCCATGCGACAGATCATCGAGGTCTTGCGCCTCAAGCACGAAGTAGGCCTGAGCCACGACCGCATTGCCCGCGCCAGTGGTCTCTCCAAAGGCGTGGTCGGCAAGTACGTCAGCCAGGCCCAGGCGAAGGGCATCACTTGGCCGTTGCCCGAGGATGCTGATGAGGCCTGGCTGGAAGTACGGCTGTTCCCCGTCAAGGCACCGCCCTCACGCTTTGCCGAGCCGGATTACTTCCAGGTCCACCAGGAACTCAAGACCAAGGGCGTTACCTTGCAACTGCTCTGGGCCGTGTACACGGAACGCCACGGCGACAAGGCCTACCGCTACAGCCAATTCTGCCACCACTACCGGCTCTGGCGGGGGCGGCAACGGCGCAGCATGCGCCAGGTTCACCGGGCCGGCGAGAAGGTCTTTATCGATTACTGCGGACCGACCGTGCCGGTGGTGGACCGGAGCACCGGAGAGATGCGTCAGGCCCAGGTCTTTGT
>NZ_JAMXSJ010000078.1:0-2934 GCF_024124725.1 Halomonas sp. Ps84H-12
CGTCCAGGTGGATAGGCTTTCACCCATAGCGGATGGCTCTCTTGGTTCAGATTCTTGGCGGAACACACTGAATTTTCAAGAGAATACCATCCGCTATCTTCGTTTTCGGGCCGGCCTCATGAATAAGGCGGGTCAATGCCAAATTGCAGGCGGTAATACAGTTTTATTGGTGGGCTCAGGAGAGAGGTTTTTTCAGGCCGACGATTGTCGGATGGAGAGATTTCTACAAGCCTGACCAGCTGTATCAAATTGATGTGAAAGCTCCCAGGCCAAACTCGAAAAGCGACTCTCGATATGCCATACCTTTTTTGCTGAAAGTTCCCAGAAAAGGAAATCCAAAGCTAATTACAAAGCAACAGGTTGGTGACTTGATGGCGCGGGTTCGTGAGCGAACCGAAAGCATACGTCGAAAAGATGCTGACGATGCGATCATGATTCATCAACGTCGGAATGAGCTGATGCTTCGCTGGGCCAGTGAGGGTGGTCTGAGGCGGCTGGAGGTGGTTAGACTGTCAAAGGGCTGCGTTCCTGGGGCTCAGAAGAGCAGTTATAAAAAGCGTGTCGAAGTAGGAATCACTCTTGGTACGAAAAACGGCTCGCACCGCACGATATCGGTGACAGCAGAGCTAATTAACGCGACCAATCAATACATTCACGAAGAGCGTCAAGACATTGTAGATCAAACCAAAAGCGATCCAGATGCTGTTTTCGTGACTGAATATGGCACGGCAATGACAGCAGGTAACTTGTCAAAAATGGTGAGCCGCTGTAGTTCGAGCATCACCCCTCACGACCTACGCAGATATGCGATTTACCGATTTGCCTGTCTGAAATACCAGGAAGAACGGCTACTTGTAAAAGCGAGTGGAGATCGTAAAAAGATAGATGAAGACAGCATTGAACGGGCGTTGGCTGGCTTCGCAGGTCACAATGACTCCCGAACAACCTTTAAATACTACGTGTCATTGGCGAGAGTCTCGACCGAGAGTTCCGCGTATTTGCAGACGATAGGAAGCGAAATCGATGCGCTTAAGGAATTGATTGGGAGCTTAGAGGAGCGTAAGGAAAAGATCACTGAGAGCATGTGATGTGACGCATGTTCTTAGTGATCGGAATAACTATCCGGCGCATTCAGCCTTCTTTAATTTGGTTGAGCGTGTGCGCTCTGCTCAGTGAGGAGATCTACCAGGTATGACATTCGACTGTGATGAGTGCTCTCTCTTACGACAGCAGACTTCATAACTGACCGTGAGCCAACTATGTGCACCTCTTGCTCAGCGCGTGTGATGGCCGTGTAGATCCAAGATCGGTCGATAAGGGGTGAATTGTCCAAGGCGATAACCACTTTTGGAACTTGAGACCCTTGAGTTTTATGTAGTGTCATCGCATAGCCAAGTCGAATGTTATCTAGCAATGCCTTTGTTAGAGTCAAAGCTTCTGTTTTGTCGTCCATCTTGATGATACCCAGATGGTCTTCAGCTTCCTGATCTGCGGACAATAGCCTGCCCAAGCTTCCATTCTGTAGGTCGTTCTCATAGTCATTCTTCAGGCACATGATTGGATCACCAACCCGAAATTCTGTACCCCAAAAGTCACCCCAAATCTCAGGCTTCAGTTGGGTGCCGTCTGGATTTACGGCTGCTTGGCACGACTCATTTATGAGTTTGGTGAGTTCCTTCGTTGGAGCAACAACTTTGCTGTCACGCGGTGAGTGAGCCAAAAGTTCAGTACAGGCTTCTATGATCTCTTCGCGGCTGGAGACTTCATGAAAGTGTATCCTCCCGACTGTCATCTCAGGAGGTAGTTCTCCGTTGCGTATAGTCAGTGAGTAAGCGGGTATGCCCGTTTTTTCGTCTTGACGCTGAACAATATCCAATTCAACGACAGGGCAGACTCGGGAACTGATAATGTCTCGAAGCGGCAGTCCAGCACCAATCGGTGGTAATTGATCAGGGTCTCCGACCAGAAGCAATCTGATCGATGCTGTCGTTTTAATAATGATCTGGTAAAGCGTCGGGAGATCGAGCATTGACGCCTCATCGATGACGAGTAAAGTCGGCTTATCGTCAACTTCAACATTGCGAAGGAACCGTGCAATTGTCATGGTTTTAATGCCAATGCTCTCTCGTAGGCGCGTCGCGGCTCGACCAGACAGAGCCATCGCATATATGTTGTAGTCCAATGCGCGATAGCATTCGATAGTTGTTCTGAGAACTGTCGTTTTGCCGGTGCCTGCACCACCGATAACACAGCTCAGTCCATGCGATAGAGACATTTCCACTGCGTCTGACTGCCGCTCAGTGATAGGAAAGGGTAGGGCCATCGCTGATTCTGTAATAAGGTCATGCTCTTTATCTGATAAGTCTGATTTCGCTGATCCAATTTTGCGCAAACGCTTAGCTACAACGCGCTCCATTATGAGGAGTGCAGTCGAGTGGTATCGACCACTCTTCGAATCATAAGTGATAAACTTTGCATTCTTTCCTGATTCCAGGGCATGGGCGATCACGCCATCATTTGAAGTAGAAAGTATCTTTCCGACACGCCGTTTTAAGTCGGAGGACGTTGCACAAGTATGTCCGCGTCCGCAGTGCTTGATCAAAGCTTGCTCTGTTGCAGCTGCAAAGCGTCTGTCGTCATTTTTACTAAGTCCAAACTGGCTCGTTGCGATCTTCTCTGTTTGTTCGAAAGTCAGGCCGAAAGTCAGCAGAGAGTACGGGTTACACTTTATTTGATCGACAGCACTTTCACCGTGTGCTTTGAAAAGCCTACGTTGAACTGACAGTGGAATGCCGTGGTTGCTTAAACCCGGCTTATTCATGAGGCCGGCCCGAAAACGAAGATAGCGGATGGTATTCTCTTGAAAATTCAGTGTGTTCCGCCAAGAATCTGAACCAAGAGAGCCATCCGCTATGGGTGAAAGCCTATCCACCT
>NZ_JAMXSJ010000079.1:0-2885 GCF_024124725.1 Halomonas sp. Ps84H-12
GTGCGGCGACTGGCGCGGAACTTTATGTTGGGCATGGCACTGTCTGGGTGAATGGCGATAATGGCTATATTGCCATGCAGGTCAGTGGGTTAGAAGTGCTTCCGGGGGCCGGTCTCACGGATTCAGGTAATAGAGAGCATTAAATTTACGCTGTATAAAATTAAATATGATCAGAGTGAAGTAATTACTGCTATTAAGGCCTGAGTTCAAGCATTGGTTGAATTCAGGAGCACAGTGTCTTTGGTTTTCAGTACGCCTGACTAATATCATAGGAACTCGTCGATTGGGGTTTTATAGCCTCAACCTTTTCTGAGTAGCGGTTTAGCTTGCCAACGACTTTATGTTGGCTAAGTTCGTGACCTATCTGAGATCTTTTCCCTTGGTAAATATTGGCAGTGTCAGATCTATGGTTTTCCTCTTAAATAATACGTAAGAGTTTGAATTAAGACAGCATTTTATCCGCTAATAGTCGCATTTACACTAGTTATTGGTACTAGGTGTTGATGCTGGTCATATTCCCCCCTCTGTCAGCCTAGTTGTCCGGTTGGCGATATCGCCTAAATCTAATCCAGAGGGAGCGGCATGGAGTCCTTGTGCCACGTTATTCTGCAGAGCGTAAAGCAGCCGTCCTGAAGAAGTTGTTACCACCCCATAATCACAGTGTGGCATCGGTAGCGACAGAGGAAGGCATCTCTGACGCGACGCTGTATAGTTGGTTAAAACAGTGTCGAGTAAAAGGAGTGCCTGTGCCGGGTTACACCCCAGGCGACAGTGAATGGTCGCCCGACGCCAAGCTAGCCGTGGTCATCGAAACCGCCACCCTGTCAGAGGCAGAGCTTGGCGCTTACTGTCGCGAAAAAGGCCTTTATCCCGAGCAAATTCAGCAGTGGAAAGCGGCTTGCCTCGAAGGCGCTGGTCGGCAAGAAGACCAGGAAAAAGCGGCGCAAAAGCAGCGTAAAGAAGACCGTAAGACCATCAAGCAACTCAAAGCGGAAGTGCGGCGCAAAGACAAGGTAGTGGCTGAGACGACGTCGTTACTGGTGCTCTCAAAAAAGCTCGAAGCCTTGTACAGCGAAGATCCCGACAGCGGCGAGGACGACTAACGCCGCTCGACGAACGTGCAAGGCTCATCGCGCTATTTGACGAAGCGGTTGTGGATGGCGCGTCTCGTTATAAAGCCGCTGAGATTATCAACGTGAATGAACGCACACTGAAACGTTGGCGATCTGAGTGTGGCGCTGTTGTTGAGGATCAGCGTCATCACGTGGTGCAAGGCAGGCAGCCGCATCAGCTAACGCATGAGGAAGAGCAAGCCATTTTGAACACTTGTCATCGTCCCGAGTATCAGAGCTTGCCGCCGTCTCAAATCGTGCCTTTGCTGGCAGACAACGGCGTCTATCTGGCCTCCGAATCGTCGTTTTACCGGGTTTTGAAAAAGCATCACCAGCAGCACCCTCGTGGCCGTATGAAACCACGCCGTCCAGTGCCCGCGCCGACCAGTTTTACGGCAACAGGGCCAAACCAGGTCTGGAGTTGGGACATTAGCTTCTGCGCCTCCGTTGTGCGAGGCCAGCACTGGTATCTCTACCTGATCATGGATATCTACAGCCGCAAAATCATCGCCTGGGAAGTTCACGACACCGAATCGGGCGAGCTGGCTAAACAATTACTGGAACGCGCTTTGCTGCGAGAAGGTTGCTGGCATCAACCACCGGTACTGCACTCAGATAACGGGGCGCCGATGACGTCCTATACGCTCAAAGCGAGGTTAACCGAACTGGGGATGTTGATGTCTTACAGTCGCCCGAGAGTAAGCAACGACAACCCTTACTCGGAATCGCTGTTCCGTACCGTCAAATATTGCCCAGCGTGGCCCACCAAGGGCTTTGCATCGCTGAGCGCGGTACGAGAATGGATGTTGGTGTTCGAGCGGGCTTACAACGAACAGCACCTTCACAGTGGCATCCAATATGTCACGCCAGCTGATCGACATCGTGGTGTTGATCGAAAACGCCTTGAACGCCGTAAAGCGGTTTATGAAAGTGCTAAGCGTCGGTATCCGAAACGCTGGTCGGGCAGCACCCGAAACTGGGAGGTCACTGGTTCAGTGTCGCTTAACCCAGGGAAAGTGCAGGAAATCGAGCGTAATAAAAAGGCTGCTTAAGCGCAGCCATTTGGACAACTGGGTTGAAAATCACCGATTCATTCCTACTAGCAGAAAAGAGCGCGTTTTAATGAACCTGATAAAAAAGGCGCTGTGGCACGGATAATTCAGATACCGTCCAAGCTGGTAAAGCGATTCCAATGAATTAAGAGTGGAGATAACAATATGCAACTGCCGTCACTAATCGAAATCCCCAATGGTGAAAAGGTGATACCGACCTTCTCGGATAGCGAAATGAAGGATCGGTTGGCGCGTCTGCGCGACTACATGGCGAAGGAAAATATCGAAGCGGTGGTATTGACGTCATACCATAACATTAACTACTTCAGCGACTTTGTTTACTGTAAGTTTGGTCGTGACTATGGCCTGGTCGTCACTCAAGATCGCTTTACTACCGTGACCGCCAATATTGACGGCGGCCAGCCCTTCCGCCGCAATCACTTGGGCGGCAATATCGTCTATACGGACTGGCAGAAAGATAACTTCTTTAAGGCCGTAAAGCAGCTCTGCGCAGGCAACCGTCGCGTTGGTGTTGAGTTCGACCATATGACGCTGCAGAACCAGCAGAAGCTGTTGGCCGTTCTAGGTGACGTGAACCTGAATCCGTGAGACCGCCCCCCGGAAGCACTTCTAACCCACTGACCTGCATGGCAATATAGCCATTATCGCCATTCACCCAGACAGTGCCATGCCCAACATAAAGTTCCGCGCCAGTCGCCGC
>NZ_JAMXSJ010000007.1:0-144511 GCF_024124725.1 Halomonas sp. Ps84H-12
ACCGCCAACTCTGTCGAAAGGTTATGGGGCACTATGCGTACTACGGGATAACCCACAACATCGAGTCTCTGCAACGCTTCCAATACAGGGTTCAGACAACCTGGATCAAGTGGCTCAGGAGGCGATCACAGAGAGGATGGTTCCCGTGGGAGAAGGCAAGGCAACTGTTGCTGACACTCCCGTTACCGCGAGCGAGAATCGTGCACCGAGCGTCCTTCGTGTGAACCTGACGGTTGAGGAGCCGAGTGCGTCAATCGCGCACGCTCGGATCTGTGGGGGGCCGGAACGAGCAATCGTCCGGTCTACCCGACCAATAACTCGGCAATGCTGCTCACGGCGTCACCGTCGCGTAACCACTCCAACACATCAGCCAGGCGATAACGGATACTGCGACCACGGCGCACAAACTTAGGCGCTGGGCGGCCAAGCAGTAGGCCAGTAATACGGCTCTTGCGGGCGGTGGCAGGCTGTGCGGGTATTAGGTGCGGGAATATGGCGCGTTCGGGCAGTTCAATTAAGGCGGGGTCAAAGCCAGCACGATAGCGCTCAAGGGCGCTATCTAGCAGGGCAGTAGGGGCTTGGGTTTTGTCAGTCATAGCAGCGTCTCGTTGTTGCTGGGGTACGCTGCTAATGGTGGGCTAGCCTCGAATCTAAAAATATGCGTTTAGCTAGCAGACTGTATATATGCTGGTGGTTACTTTCTCTCCCTCAGCCAGTCGTATATGGTTCGAAACTTTACTGGTTCACGCTTTGCAATTTCGTGAGCTGCTTCACGCAGGCTTTTGAACTCGCCTTTATCTTGGTCGTAGTACTCGTAGACTTGAGTTTTGATCCATTCAGTTTCTGAGTGCCTTGCTTTGGCAGCTTTTGAGGCTTTTTTTGATGACTCGTTTTGAATTAGCTCCCATTCCTTTAGCTTGCTTGAGAGACTATAAAACCATTGATAGCTGTCAGCTCCCAAGCCATCCATTAGCCATGAGATGATTAAACTGTCTAGCGCTTGAAGGATAAATGAGTTGATGCCGATCTCAATCCAACCTCGCTCGGCTTCATCGCAATATGGCCATGAACCGATCATCATATTTACTGCAATGGCAGCGCCTCCCATATCCTCCAGCTCTGAGAGTTCAAGAGGTTTCCGGTTCTCATTTACAAATACTTTGTTGCCCCGAGCGTACTCTTCACGGCATCGAATTAGCCAAGGAGAGATACTTAAGTAACAGATTTTTTCTAGTTGGCCATTATCGGTTAAACCTCCTTCAACTACCTTGTCGATTGCATCAAAAGCCTTCTTTCCTAAACGCCATGCTTCGTCGCTTTCAAATTGGCGTGATGTGCTGCTCATTAGACAAAACTGTGGAGTGCTTCGCTTGAATGTCTGGATGGCATCAAGCTCTCCCATTTGGTATTCAAAAATGGACAGTGTTTTTTTAGAGAATTCTTCCTGCCAATCGACTTCGTTAAATGTTGCAGGGTCTATGGCTACATAGTCTTCATACACAGCGCTACTCCTAACGCTTGCACTCCAATTAGGTTGGCTGGCTAACGCGGTGGAGTTATCCGCGCTTTCGGGTGTACGGCCCTAGCCAGCCAAAGCGTGCGGCAGTGGCCGCGTTACTCTTCTAGCGTGAGTTGGCGTACATGGATGCCCATAGCGGTCGCCAGCTTCTTTAGGGTGGTGTGGCGGGGCTTAGCGTTGGCGCTTTCCCACTGGGCAACTTGTGCCTGGGATACGTTCAAGCGTCTTGCTAGCTCGGCTTGTGTGACGCCAAGGTATTCACGCCAGCAGCGGTTTAGCGGCACATCATCGACCAAGTGGCGGCTGACAATTTCGTGAGGCAGCGTCAACGCATCCACTTCCCCGGCACGCTCTACCAGGGCAGTAAATTGCTCTAACGGCAGCACGGCATAGCGGCGGCCTGCCTGTTCGCTAATCTGGTAATCAATAGGTGCGTTCATCGCGTTTTTTCACCTCCTCGATAGAGACCACTTGCAGGCCCGTTTCCACATCGAACAGCACGCGATAACGGCCTACACGTAGGCGATATTGGTACTGGTGGCGGGTGAGGGGCTTAATGTCGTGGGTCTCTTTACACTCTGGCCAAGTGGCTAGGCTGCCCACCCGTTTAATGACCATGGCGCGGTCAGACGCATGTAACTTCTTGGCTTGTTTGGCCGCTTTGAGCGTCCATTGCACTTGATAGGTCATAAGGTTTTATAAGTTTAGGCGTTGGTTGAGACAACGGCAAGCGCTGGCAGTGTTTCTTGTGTAGCGTTCGGCGTCTGCTTTACCAGTGTTTCTACAATGTCGCGGGTGTGATCCGGGCGCAGGTGGGCGTAATGCTGAATGGTGGTCTGTATATCGCTGTGGGCCATGAGTTTAGAAACGGCGAGTAAGTCAGCTCCCGCCATCACCAGTTGAGAAGCGAAGTTGTGGCGCAGGGTATAAAGCACCAATTCATCAGGTAGCCCGGCAAGCGTGCGCACTCTGGCCCATGGCTTTTGCATGGCTGTTCTATCAAAGCGCTTTCCTGATTGCGGGTTGGGGAATACTAAGCCGCTCTTGGGCTTGCCTTGCTGTTCATGCCAAACATTCAGCACATAAGCGGCAGCGCTAGAAAGCGGAAAGGTCATAGGCTCAGCATGGTGGTGCGCGGTTTTCTCTATGGTCTTGCGGATCGTCTTAAACGCCAAGTTGACGTGCTCCCAACGCAGGCCCGTAATATCACCCGGTCGAAACCCGGTGTAGTACATGGTAAGCACCCATGGCATCACATGATCCACATACGTAACGTGATCCAGGTCGGGCAGGTAGGCTTTGCCATGGGCGCGACTGCTGCGGCGCTGCTCGCGCTTTTCCTGTTGATAGGCTTCAAGGCCAGCAAACAGCGCTTTCACTTCATCCGGTTCTAAGTAGCGACGTTGGCTTGCCTGCTCGGCTAAGTCGTCATCATTCAGGGCTGGGCGCTGTAAGTTCACACGCGCCAGCGGGTTGGTGGGAATCACGTCACGTTCAGCGGCATGGGCGAGAAGGCCGCACAACGCATCAAAGGAGCGCTTTAGCGTGCTAAAAGCGCGTGGCTTGTCGGCGCTCTCCTGCTCGGCCTGCCAGCGCTCCACATCTGCACGGGTAATATCGCCCATTGGCTTTTCCAGCCAGCTAGAAAAATCCTTCTCAATACGGCGTAAGGTGCCCGCACCATCCTTGCGGCGCTTCTGGTAGGCAGTGTAGGGGCCATTAAGGTAAGCGCGGAGCGTTTGCTGCTGCTGGCGTTGGCTTTCTACTTTGGCGGCTTCAATCGCGGCGCGTGGGTCGCCACCTTGTGCCACGATACCCAGCGCTTCGGCAGCATCCCGGCGAGCTTGGGCCAGCGTCAATGCGCCATAGGTGCCTAGCGTCATCATACGGCGCTTACCTGTTTTGGTGCGGTAGTAGAGTCGAAAGGTAAGGCCGCGTTTACCATAGCGCACATGAAAGCCGCCTAGCTCGGTATCCCATACATCACCAGAAGGCTGTTCACGCGCCAGCCTTTCAATGCTTTTGGCGGTCAGCTTTATACGGGTTTCCGTGCCTGCCATGGTGCGCCTCATTTTCTAGGTGACAAATAGGTGACACTTAGAGGATATATCTAGGCACATTCAGCAACAAGCGTAAACTAATGACTGAGTGATAAGTGGCTGTATTTGAAGAGTATATTTGCTTTCTTTTGTTGATGCTTGTTTCTGCTAATATACCGGGTAAACGCAATGGGGTTGCAAAGGTCGCAGGTTCGAATCCTGTCACTCCGACCAATACTAAAACGGTCGCTTGCGTTTATCGCAGCGGCCGTTTTTTTATGCCTGTTATTTCGGCTCAAAAATTGGCCCCCAGCGATAGGGGCCAAGGCGTGTTTGGGACTGTCGTACTAATTACTCCCAGTTACCTCGCTCGAGGAATGCTGTTTACCCATGTGCTCCGTTGGGGAAGGGCCATTAACCTTGCGCTTTATGGTCGGCGAGTGCTGTAGCCACCGCTTCTTCCCATTGGCCTGCGGTAATTCCCCAATGCTCCATTTCCGCTTGGTCGGGTGAACCTTCCGCAGCGCTATTGAGCTCTTCTGCGGAGTAGCGCTCAAAACAGTGCTTCGCAAAAGCTTTGGTTTTGCCATCTTGCAACTGGTTAATCATTTCCATGTATGACTCCTTTCCTTGATAAGAATCTGCCAATAATCGCGAGTGACTGCGCGGTTATTGCAGGCTTCAGTGTAGCGGCTCTCGCATCATTGTGCAGAGTGTTAACGCAATGATGTTATGTCAGCAGGGCATCCAAGATGATTTTCAGTGCGATGCTCGCCAACAAACACATAATGAGATTATCAAACCAGCGGTGGGGTAACCGCCTGCCAAGTTGTGCACCAATAGGCATGGCGGCGAGTATTACAAGCAATGCGCCCAGGCTGTAGAGCGTGCGCTCACCCGTAAGAATGCCAGCACTGAGTAGTGCAGGTATTTGCACGAGGGTAATGGCAACGAAAAATACCGAAATTGAGCCAATAAAAACGCGACGCTCAAGCTGCATGGCATTCAAAAAAGTGACTGAGGCAGGGGCTGACATGCCCGCAGCGCCTTGAAGCACACCCGCCAACAAACCGACGGGGAGTACAATTCGCTTTGCGACCGTAAAGGGTAGCGTTGCGGTACGCTTGGCCAGCTTGATGATGAGATACAGAAGGATTGCTGCAGCGAC
This sequence comes from Halomonas sp. Ps84H-12, assembly GCF_024124725.1. NCBI lineage: Bacteria > Pseudomonadati > Pseudomonadota > Gammaproteobacteria > Oceanospirillales > Halomonadaceae > Halomonas > Halomonas sp. Ps84H-12. Next base: position 4,727 of record NZ_JAMXSJ010000007.1, read on the forward strand.
GCCTAGCGATAGCAGTGTTGGTGAGAGCACTACTAGCCCCCAGGTGCCAAGTACAATGCCAGCGCCACCGGCTACGGCAAATGAGAGTAGAAAGCGCAGGGGGAGAAGGTGCTGGCGGTACTGCCATACCTGAAGCGCATTGCTAAAAAGATTGGGAGCTACCAACACTGCAATGGCCAGCTTAACGTCATAAAGCATGGTCAATACAGGTACAACGACCACCGGCACTCCCGAGCCAATTGCTCCCTTAATAATCCCCGCAATGGCGAAAGTGAGCAGTGCAATAATCACGGCGAGTTTCCTTGAGCAGGCATCATGGGCGATACCTGCTATGGGTGAAGCGCTAAGGGCCTATCTAAGCACGTAGCAGGGCGTATAGGGTTGTCCATCAAGCTTCATGCGCCCTTGGGCAACAAAGGAGCTAAGCAACGCGTCTAAACGCTGCATCAATTCTGGCTCAGCGGTGAGCTCGAAGGGGCCATGAGCTTCAATGGCGCGAATGCCCGGCTCTTTCACGTTACCCGCCACAATGCCGGAGAAAGCGCGCCTTAGGTTGGCGGCCAGCTCGTGGGTGGGCTGCTGGCGGTGAAGGGCCAGGCCGCGCATCGCTTCGTGGGTGGGCTCAAAGGGTGCTTGAAACTCACGGGCGATGGTTAAGCGCCAGTTGTAGTAGAAGGCGTCTTGATGTTGGCGGCGGAAATCGGCAATTTGGTCAATGCCTTCGCGCATTGTGCGAGCAACGGCCACCGGGTCGCCCGTAATAATTGTGTAGTAGCGGCGAATCTCTTCACCGAGGGTGTATACCAGGAATTCATCGATTTTCTGAAAGTAAGCCGCGGAGTTGGCAGGGCCGGTAAAGATGAGGGGGAAGGGGATCTCCCGGTTGCTGGGGTGCAACAGAATACCCAGCAAATAGAGAATCTCTTCTGCGGTGCCCACGCCACCGGGGAAGACAATAATGCCGTGGCCTAGACGCACAAACGCTTCTAGACGTTTCTCGATATCCGGCATGACGACGAGCTCGTTAACGATGGGGTTAGGTGCTTCGGCAGCGATAATACCGGGCTCCGAGATGCCCAGGTAACGGCCATCTTTACGGCGCTGTTTGGCATGCGCTACGTTGGCTCCTTTCATCGGGCCTTTCATAGCCCCAGGCCCACAGCCGGTGCAGATATCTAAATCGCGCAAGCCCAAGTGGTAGCCCACATCCTTGGTGTACTCGTACTCTTCGCGGGAAATAGAGTGCCCGCCCCAGCACACCACTAAACTAGGGTCACGACCAGGTTTAAGAGTGCCCGCCTTGCGCAGGATATGAAACACCGCATTGGTGGTGCCTTCGCCCGTACTGAGATCAAAGCGCTTGTGGTGCTGAATTTCGTTATAAACATACACAATGTCGCGAATGATGGATGAGAGATGTTCGCGGATACCGCGAATCATGCGTCCATCTACAAACGCTTCTGCGGGCGCGTTAGTCAGCTTTAGGCGAATGCCGCGATCTTGCTGCAGTACTTCAATGTCGAAATCTTTATAGGCTTCGAGAATGGCCAAGCTGTCATCAGTAGCGCTACCGCAATTAAGTACGGCAAGCGCGCAGCGGCGCAGTAAATCGTGCAAACCACTTTTAGACGTGCTCTTGAGCCGATTAACCTCATGCTGCGAGAGGACTTCAAGGCTTCCTTCAGGAGAAATAATGCTGGAAATCGTGGCACGAGGCGCTGGGGTTTGCGTCATTAGTCTGGCTGTCCCTAAGAGTGTTAGTAACGAACCTGCATACTAGCACGGCGCTTGGCGCTGTTCAGCAATGCGGCTAAGCGCCCGTCTTAGCAGCGTTTGTGCTACGCTAGGGGCCTGCAAGCGCACGCGGCTGCGGGTGCGATAGCACGTCACAATAGTGCTTCACGTCAGCGCCTTACGATGATGGATAATGAGGATGTTGCTTAAACCCTATGTTTAATGCCCAATACTTTCGGACGTTTATAACGTTAGTGGAAACCGGTAGTTTCACACGAACGGCGCGTCGTTTAGAGATGACGCAGCCTGGGGTTAGCCAGCATATTCGTAAGTTGGAGAGCTATCTTGGCAAAACGCTGTTAGAGCGCCGTGGCAGAAGTTTTACCCTGACCGAATCGGGCCGCCGTGCCTATGATTACGCACTTAAGCTGTTTGCCGAACATGAGCAGTTCCGGCATGGCTTGGATGATGACTCGCTGGATAGCGGCGAATGCCGGATTGCATCCCCAGGCAGCGTAGGGCTGATGTTTTACCCGTATATTCTCGGTCAACAGCAGATGCACCCTAACCTGACCGTTAACTATAGCTTTGCGTTTAACCACGAGATTGTCAACGACCTGCTCGAAGGCCGCTACGATATCGGCATTGTGACCGAGCAGGTTAACCACCCTGAGCTCACTTGCACGGTATGGCACAAAGAGCCGCTCTGCTTGGTCGTACCTGCCGATTTTGCAGGCAGTACGCTGTCAGAGTTAATGGGTATCGGTTTTATCAACTACTACGATGGGATTAACCACGCCAACGCGCTGCTGCGGGCGAACTATCCCGATGAATTTCGCTCCATGACTCATTTCCGTCATCAAGGGTTCACCAATGAAGTGAGCATGGTGCTGGACGCAGTGGCGAGGGGGCTTGGCTTTACGGTGGTCTCGCGCTTAGTGCTCGAAACATCGCCGTGGCAGCGGCAGGTGAAGGCGTTAGCGCTTCCCCAAGCGATTAACGAAGTGCTCTATCTTCTTCGTCGCCAAGATTCTGTCCTACCTAAACGCTATGAAAAGCTGTTGAACGGCTTTCATGATCAGCGTCTCCAAGAAAAAACGCCCCTGATACCCGAGTAAACGGGCCAGAGGCGTTTCCTATCGCGCTATGGGTTCTGCTTAACGGCGATACTCGTCAATGCTGGGGCAGGAGCAGATCAACTGCCGATCACCAAAGACGTTATCGACGCGATTCACTGAGGGCCAGTATTTCGACGCCATCACTGCTTCGGTGGGGAAGGCACCTAGCTGGCGGTCATAAGGCCGCTCCCATGCGCTATCCATTAGGTCGGCTTGTGTGTGTGGCGCATTCACCAGCGGGTTATTATCCAGCGGCCACTCGCCGCTCTCTACTCGTGCAATCTCTTCACGAATTGCAATCATCGCATCGCAGAAGCGGTCAATTTCGTAGAGTGATTCAGATTCCGTGGGCTCAATCATCAGCGTACCCGGTACTGGGAACGACATGGTGGGGGCATGGAAGCCGTAATCCATCAAACGTTTGGCGATATCTTCTTCACTAATACCAGACGCGCTCTTCAGCGGACGAATATCAATGATGCACTCATGGGCGACATTGCCGTTCTGGCCGCGATAGAGAATCGGATAGGACGCTTCTAAACGCTTGGCAATATAGTTGGCGTTAAGAATGGCCAGCTCGGTGGCTTCACGCAGGCCACGGGCACCCATCATCTTAATGTACGCCCACGAGATCGGCAGAATGGAAGCGCTGCCAAAGGCTGCCGCCGACACTGCGCCGCTCTCTGGGTTAACGCCGTTGATGGGCGTCACCACATGGTTAGGCACAAACGGGGCAAGGTGCGCTTTAACGCCGATCGGGCCCATACCTGGACCACCGCCTCCGTGGGGGATGCAGAATGTTTTGTGCAAGTTCAGGTGAGACACGTCGCCGCCGAAGTCACCAGGGCGAGTGAGGCCAACCTGAGCATTCATGTTAGCGCCATCGACGTAAACTTGGCCGCCATGCTGGTGCACCACTTCGCATACTTTGCGAACGTGCGACTCAAAGACGCCGTGGGTGGACGGGTAGGTAATCATCACCGCTGAAAGCCGCTCGCTGTGCTGCTGGGCTTTGCGGGTCAAATCCTCTAAATCGATGTTGCCGTTAGCATCGCACTCCACCACCACCACTTCCATGCTCAGCATGGCGGCAGAGGCCGGGTTAGTGCCGTGGGCGGAGCTTGGAATCAAGCACACATCACGGTGAGCTTCACCTTGAGCTGCCTGATAGCGGCGAATCGCCAGCAAGCCCGCGTATTCACCCTGCGCGCCTGAGTTAGGCTGCATCGAGATATGGTCATAGCCGGTGACTTCGACTAAGAACGCTGCCAGCTCATCAATCATCTGATGGTAGCCCGCCACCTGATCACGCGGCGCAAATGGGTGCAGGTTGGAAAACGCAGGCCATGAGACAGGAATCATCTCGCTAGTCGCGTTGAGCTTCATGGTGCAGGAACCTAGCGGGATCATGGCATGGGCCAGCGACAGGTCTTTGTTCTCAAGACGCTTTAGGTAGCGCAGCATTTCGGTTTCGCTGCGGTAGCGATTGAAGGTCGGATGTTCAAGAAAATCGCTTTCCCGCTGGTAGGCGGCCGGAATACCGCTCAGCTTATCGGTCACTACCTGGTCATCCAACACTGCCACGGCCAGACCATGCTCATCGCCCAGCAGGACGTCGAATAGGGCGGCGACATCGTGAGCGGTGGTCGTTTCATCCAGGCTGATACCCACATCGCCATTGGCGAAGTAGTGCAGGTTGATATCGTGGGTCATGGCGCGGCCGTGAATCTTGCCTGCGTCTACCTGGGTAAGGCGTAGCGTATCGAACCAGGTGTTATTCGCTAGTTGAACGCCGGCTTGCTGTAAGCCGGTAGCCAGCACAGTAGTCAGGCGGTGAACGCGACCGGCAATTTTGCGTAGGCCTTCTGCGCCATGATAGGTGGCGTAGAAACCGGCAATATTGGCTAGTAGCGCTTGTGCGGTACAGATATTCGACGTCGCTTTCTCACGGCGAATGTGCTGCTCGCGGGTTTGCATGGCCATGCGCAGCGCGGTTTTGCCACGGCTGTCTTTAGAGACGCCGATAATCCGCCCTGGGATCGAGCGCTTGAGTTTGTCGGAGGTAGCGAAGAACGCCGCATGCGGGCCGCCAAAGCCCATGGGCACACCAAAGCGCTGCGAGTTACCTACGACAATATCCGCACCCATCGCGCCCGGCTCTTTCAGCAGCACCAGGCTAAGCAGGTCGGTGGCCACGCAGGTCATAATGCCGCGCTCTTGAGCCGCCTTTAGCATCGGGGCTAAGTCGCTGACGCTGCCGCTGGCAGAGGGGTACTGAACCAGAGCGCCAAACACATCGTGTTCGGCAAGGCTTTCGGCGGGGCCGGTGATCAGCTCAAAGCCAAAGAACTCGGCACGGGTTTTGACGACATCTAACGTTTGCGGAAAGAGGTCGTCAGCCACGAAGAACGCGTTCGACTTGCTCTTTTTATTGCCGCGCTTACACAGTGCCATGGCTTCTGCGGCGGCGGTGGCCTCATCCAGCAGGGAGGCGTTGGCAAGCTCCATGCCGGTTAAATCCATAATCACCTGCTGGAAGTTTAGCAATCCCTCCAGACGGCCCTGGGAAATTTCGGGCTGGTAAGGCGTGTAAGCGGTATACCAACCGGGGTTTTCCAGCACGTTGCGCTGAATCACTGCGGGCATGTGGGTGTTGTAGTAACCCTGGCCAATATAGCTTTTGCTGACGCGGTTCTGGCGCGCTAACTGGCTCAAATATTCAAGGGCTTCCGCTTCACTGCGGGGGTCGTCAAGGGCAAGTTCGCGACCTAGGCGAATATCGCTAGGCACGGTTTGCTCAATCAGGTCTTCCATGCGCTGCATATTGAGCGCTTTTAACATGGTGGCGACATCATCGGGGCTGGGCCCGTTATGGCGTTTGATAAAAGCATCGTGGTCGGCCAGTTCGGCCAAACGGCGTGATTCAAAAGGCATGGGGGGAGATTCCGGACGTAATGAGAAAACCGTGCAGAGGCGATAATAAAGCGCCTGCCGCAGGGGCAGGCGCTTTGGCTACATGACTTAGGCGTCGGCGCTCAGCGTCGCTTGATACGCATCGGCGTCTAAGAGATCTTCAAAGGCTTGGTCGGTAACACGCACTTTCATAATCCAGCCGCCTTCATAGGGGGCGTCGTTCACCGTTTCGGGAGCGTCTTCGAGGGCTTCGTTCACTTCAATTACTTCGCCATTGACCGGCGAGTAAAGGTCAGAGGCCGCTTTCACGGATTCAATGACGCCAAACTCTTTCCCTTTGCTTAGGGATTGGCCAACTTCGGGCAGTTCAACAAATACCACATCGCCTAGCGCTTCTTGCGCGTGGTCGGTGATGCCGATGGTGACGGTGCCATCTTGATGATCAAGCACCCATTCATGGCTGGCAGCGTAACGAAGATTGGCAGGAAGATTGCTCATAGTGATTCCCTTATAAAATCAGTGGACAGAACGAAAGCATACTAGCGCTTGTCGTTCGCCTTGGCGACTGTGGCCAGCTCGCAGTGAGCGTAAGTGGGTATATGGTACCGTGTTTCTTATCGGAAACAAATTTCTTCATTGCCTCCAAAAGGCTAAAAATGGATGCTCTTTTTCTGTTGTTTCAGTGCGCCAGCCAGTTTCAAAAAGAGCAGCTTTCTCTATCAGCAGGCGACATTGGCATGGAAGCGCACTAAGAAAATAGTGTAAAACATACCCATCATCCGTTTTTCCAGCGTTAATTAAGCGCTATGGTGGGAACGCTTGGTGATTCCATCTGCTATCGGATGGAGCGGGTGAACAACCTAACCTTCATAACAAATGCATTAATCAATTGGGTAAGGAGAGTCGTGTGGAAACGTTAACAAGCCTATTAGGGGCCATTAACGGCGTGGTGTGGGGCCCGTTAATGCTGATCCTGCTATTGGGGGTGGGTATCTACCTGCAGATTGGCTTGAAACTGATGCCGATACGTAAACTCGGCATGGGTTTCAAGCTAATGTGGCAAGGCCGCGATGCCAAGCCATCCGATAAAACCTCTGCAAAACCCGGCGATGAGGGGGAAATTTCTCCCTTTAACGCGTTGATGACAGCACTGTCTGCGACGATTGGTACCGGTAATATTGCCGGTGTGGCAACGGCCATCGCATTAGGTGGCCCAGGTGCTGTGTTCTGGATGTGGATTACCGCACTGGTGGGTATGGCGACCAAGTTTGCCGAGGCAGTGCTGGCAGTACGCTACCGGGAAACCGATAGCACCGGCTATCACGTGGGTGGGCCGATGTTTTACATCAAAAATGGTCTGGGCCGTAAGTGGCTGTGGCTGGGCGGTCTGTTCTCGTTCTTTGGTGCTGTTGCCGCGTTCGGGATTGGTAATACCGTGCAGTCTAACTCTGTGGCTGACGCCATGGATGCCACCTTTGGTGTTCCTCACTGGTTAACCGGCGTTATCATCATGGTACTGGCCGGTGCAGTGATATTGGGTGGCATCAAGCGCATTGCCAAGGTGGCTGGTAAGCTGGTACCGGTGATGGGCATTGCTTATGTGATTGCGGGCTTGCTGGTGCTGATCGTTAATGCGGGCCAAATCGGTGACGCCTTTGGGCTGATCTTCTACTACGCCTTCAACCCCATGGCAGCAGCCGGTGGCTTTGCCGGTGCTGCGGTAATGGCCGCCATCCGCTTTGGCGTGGCGCGGGGTATTTTCTCCAATGAAGCAGGTCTGGGCAGTGCACCGATTGCTCACGCTGCTGCGCAGACGAAAAACCCGGTTCGTCAGGGCTTGATTGCCATGCTGGGTACGTTCATTGATACCATCATCGTGTGTACCATCACGGCGCTGGTGATCTTGACCTCTACCGTATGGATGGAAGGCGAAGCGGGCGCTTCGCTCACCGCGCTCTCCTTTGATGCGGCGCTGCCTGGCTTTGGTAATCAGATCGTGGCCATTGCGCTAGCAATCTTTGCTTTTACCACCATTCTTGGCTGGTCGTTTTACGGTGAGAAATGCTGCCAGTTCCTGTTCGGTACGCGCTCTATTATGCTGTACCGAGTGCTGTTCGTACTGGCTATTCCGCTGGGTGCAGTTGCGCAATTGGGCTTTATCTGGCTGATGGCAGACACCTTCAACGCGATGATGGCGATTCCTAACCTCATTGCCCTGGCGCTGCTGTCTCCGGTTGTCTTTAAGCTCACTCGGGATTATTTCGCTGGTAAGGACGTGCTGCCGGGTGAAGCCCTGGATCATGATAAATAAGGCCTGCCTGTAAGCAGGTAATGCACGATGTAATAGAGCCGGGAAGCCTAGTAAGGCTTCCCGTTTCTCTTTTTTGACAGAGGAAATGCCATGACTGATCTGAAACACACGCCACTTCATGCGCTTCACACGCAGCTAGGGGCCAAGATGGTGCCTTTTGCCGGGTACGATATGCCGGTGCAATACCCGCTGGGTGTTAAAAAAGAGCATGAGCATACCCGCGAGCGGTGTGGCTTGTTCGATGTATCGCATATGGGACAGATTCTGGTCTCCGGAGAAAAGGTCGCTGAAGCGCTGGAAAGTCTTATCCCAGCGGACTTGGTAGGCTTGCAAAAAGGCCAGCAGCGTTATGGCCTTTTTACCAGCACCGATGGCGGTATTATTGATGATTTGATGGTGGTGAATGCTGGCGATCACTTCTATCTGGTGGTGAACGCGGCATGCAAAGACCAAGATATTGCCCATTTGCGCGCTAATCTTGGTAACACTCATCAAATCGATGTGCTTGATCGCGGTCTGCTGGCGCTTCAAGGGCCACAGGCCCGCGATGTGATGCAGCGGCTCTGCCCGCAAGCCTGTGAGCTAACGTTTATGCAACATGGTCGTTACACGCTGGCAGGATGTGACGTGTGGATCAGCCGCAGTGGTTATACCGGCGAAGATGGCTTTGAAATCTCTGTCGCGGCTGACGAGTGTCAGGCGCTTGCCGAAGCGCTGCTGGCCGAGCCTGAAGTAGAAGCGATTGGCTTGGGCGCGCGTGATTCACTGCGCTTAGAAGCGGGCTTGTGCCTATATGGTCACGATATGGATATGCAAACCACGCCTGTCGAGGCCGGCTTGATCTGGGCCATTGGCAAGCCGCGTCGCCATGGCGGCGAGCGAGCAGCGGGTTTCCCCGGAGCCGATGTGATTTTGCACCAAGTGGATACCAAAGATCATACCCGCAAGCGGGTTGGGCTGGTAGCAGAAGGGCGCGCGCCGGTGCGAGAAGGCAGTCTGCTGGTAGATGAAGCGGGCAATGAAATTGGCGTAGTGACTTCCGGAGGTTTTGGGCCAAGCGTCGGTAAACCTATTGCCATGGGGTACCTCGCCCGTGAGTGGGAAGCGCCCGGTACTACCGTCTACGCGTTAGTACGCGGCAAGCAGCTACCCATGAGCGTTTCCGCGATGCCATTTGTGGCCCCTGGTTACTATCGCGGTTAATTAGCGAGCGCAGTTAATTCAAAAAAGATGCAAAAGCCCCTCGCGGGGCTTTTGCATGCGGAATATGCTTACCTTAGCACCTGTCGTGGGTCGATGGGTTTCCCCCCCTGACGTAAGTCAAACAGCAGATCATAACGCTGTGTCGCGTTACTTTGTCCTACATCACACAGCTCATCACCTGTACTCACCTGGTCCCCTACGCGGACGAGAATCCGCTCGCAGAGCGCGTAAACGGTTTGCAAGTTATCGGCATGGTGCACAATCACGACATCGCCGAGCTGCCGCATGCTATCTGCAAAGCGTACTTCACCAGGAGCAACGGCCCTAGCACGAGCGCCTGCCTGAGTTGCCAACAACATGGGCTGTAGTGTGCCGCGGCTGTCGGCACCAAACTGACGAACCACACGATAATCCTCTAAAGGCCACGGCCATCGGCGTGCCGAAGCTGGCAAACTAGCGCTTGGCGTAGGGGCAGGCGTTGGTGCATTACGGTTATTGGCGCTACTAGCGGCTGAACTACTGCTTGATGATGCCGTTCTAGCGGTACTGCTAAGCGGTACGCTAATGATTTGCCCGACACGCAATGCCGTGGGGGAAGTGCCTTGGTTAGCACTCTGGATTCGCCCCGTTGTGGTGTTAAAGTGCCTGGCAATACCTGAGAAGGTATCACCGGGCCGGATTTGATAGCGATAAGGGCCGCCAGAAGGCGCTCGCTCCTGCTGGGTTGGGATCAATAGGCGCTGACCAACGGCTAAACGGCGAGAGTCAACCCCCGGGTTGAAGCGCTCTAGCCGTTCAAGTGGTACGTCAGCCCGTGCCGCGAGCTGCCCTAGCGTATCGCCACGTCTAACCTCTACCCAGTTGCCGCCAATAGCGCTGGCGCTGCTAGCGGCGGGCACCCGCTGGCTAGAGGAGGGGGCAGAGCTGGCGCAGCCAGTTAGCACGCTGGCCAATACACAAATGGTGAGCCAGTGGCTTAGTCGTGGTCGCTGAGGCGATCTAGCAAGGTATCTTTTTCCTGCCAGAGTGAGTTGATCCATGCGTGGAAGCGTTCCTTATGCTGCGGTTCGTCATGGTAGTTGGCAGTTTGCATCCATTCAGGAATGGCTAGCTGCCGGGCTTCAAGCGTAATGGGGGCTTCTTTACCGCATAAAAAACCCATAAACGTGGGTGATGGGTTGGTATAGCTAATAGTGACGTCAAGAATACCATCTAACTGATCACCCAGCAGGCTAAGTACTTGGGCAATTCCTCCTGCTTTAGGGCGAAGCAGATGCTGGAATGGACTTTGCTGCGACTCGCGTTTGGCGACGGTAAAGCGGGTTCCCTCGACAAAATTAAAAATAGCGATAGGGGCATGGCGAGCTTGGCGGCACATGCGCTCAGTGGATTCCCGGTCAACTGTGGCTAGCTGGGGGTTATTGGCGATCTGCTCACGGCTAAAGCGACGCATAAAGGGAAACTCAAGCGCCCAGAAAGCGAGACCAACAATCGGGATCCAGATAAGCTGGTGTTTGAGAAAAAAGCGCGGCATAGGAATGCGTCGGTGCAGTGCCATAAGCAGAATAAAGATATCGGTCCAACTGCGATGGTTGGAGATTACCAGCCACCACTGCTCAGGGCTTAATGTATCTGGCACGTTGATCGAGACATTAGGTTTTAACCAGTGCCGCATCCACCACAAATTGACGCCAATCCAGTTTAGTGCGACGGCACATAGCCCTTTAAGCAGCCACTCTTTTTGCCGCCGCCCAGGGACGATGACTTTGAGCAGCGTCAGAATAATCAGGGGGACACCCCAAACCAGCGTGTTCAACGTCAGCAGCAAGATGCTAACGCCCCCTTTAATAATTGGCATACCACAATCCTCACAGCAATTCGTCTGCGTGCTAAAGGCCTTTTAAACACGCGCTTAGCGATAAATGCTAATAGATCAGCGCCACGCTGCCCAGCATAACCGTATTAAAGCGTTATGCATCAATCGGTAGGGAAGGTGCTTTAACACTCGCAAGCAACACGCTACGCAGCGCATGCGCCGCCACGGAAAGCTCTTCCTGGGTCAGGATCCCCACTCGGCAAGCGATGCTTGGCTCGACAAGTGGTACGCAGCGCGCACCCAGCTCATGCATTTGCTGAATGCACATGGAAGGCACAGCGCTGACCCCTAGGCCTTCCGCGACCATTCGTCCGACGCTAGAGAGCTGGTGGCTTTCAAAGGCGACAGGGAGGTCTATATGGCGCTTTTCAAGCTCTTGCTCCAGTAAACGCCGTACCATGGAAGGGCGTTGTAGCGTGATAAAGTCATTCTCAAGCAGCTGCGTCCAGGGCAGTGTGTCGTGGTAAGCCAGGGGCGAGGTAGGAGGAACCACGGCGACAAACTGATCCTCAAACAAAGGTGTAAAACTTAAGCTTCCCTGGCCCTCCGGCGAGAAGGCAATGCCAATCTCTACCTGTCGGGAGCGCACCATATCCGTGACTTCTTCATTGATCACATCGTGCACCGTGACGTTGATTTTGGGGTACTGTTGTCGAAACTTAACCAGTGCACTGGGTAATAGATTGCAGGCAAAAGACGGCATGGCCGCAACGCTGAGTCGCCCTAGCTGTAACGTAAACCGCTGGCGCAGGCGTTCCTCGGTGTTATCCCACTGCGCCAGCAGATGTTTGGCAAGCGGGAGCAGCGACTCCCCCTCTGGGGTTAGTCGCACGCTACGGGTGCTACGGATAAGCAGTTTGCCGCCTAGCGAATCTTCTAACCCTTTGATGGCAAGGCTTAGGGCGGGCTGTGAAAGGTGCAGGCGCTCACATGCCTGGGTAAAGCTTAGGGTCTGTGCCACGGCTAAAAATGCACGAAGCTGCTTGACGGTCATGGCGTCTCTTTATAAGTTATTAAAATAAATTGATAAGAAAAACAAACTTAACAAATATATCATCTAGGACAACACTGGCAATACTGTTCTGATCGTCATACTCACTATGTATGGCGCGACATTCCAACAAACGCTTCTTGCACACTATTCTCGACAAACGCTCTCAACACCGATACGTACTCAACAACAATGTGAGGCATAACAATGGCAGGATTCGACAAGCGTGTAGCTTCTTACGAAGAAGCAATGGAAGGCATTGAAAGCGGCATGACCGTCCTCGCAGGTGGCTTTGGTCTGTGTGGTATTCCAGAAAATCTGATCGCAGAAATCAAACGTCGTGGTGTGAAAGACCTTACTGTTGTCTCTAACAACTGTGGCGTCGATGGTTTTGGCTTAGGCCTTCTGCTCGAAGATCGGCAAATAAGCAAAATCTTCGCCTCCTACGTAGGCGAAAACGCGCTGTTTGAGCAGCAAATGCTGAATAATGAAATTGAGGTGGTACTGACCCCTCAAGGAACGCTGGCAGAAAAAATGCGTGCTGGCGGAGCGGGCATTCCCGCCTTCTACACGGCTACAGGTTATGGCACCCCGATTGCAGAAGGCAAAGAAGAGCGTGTGTTCGATGGCCGCCACTATATTTTAGAAGAAGCCATTAAAGGCGATTTTGCGATTGTGAAAGGCTGGAAAGCCGACCGCTATGGCAACGTGATTTATCGCCATACTGCACAGAACTTTAACCCCATGGCCGCCACGGCAGGCAAGATCACCGTTGTAGAAGTTGAGGAGATTGTTGAACCAGGCGAACTGGAGCCAAGCCAGATTCATACGCCGGGTATCTACGTGGATCGTATTATTCAAAGCACATTCGAGAAGCGTATTGAGAAGCGCACGGTGCGCAGCTAAGTGCAACAACGCCAACAATCAACTAACTGCTAAGACAAGAGGTGGCACCATGGCTTTAACTCGCGAACAGATGGCACAGCGCGTTGCCCGTGAACTGCAGGATGGTTTTTACGTCAATTTAGGCATTGGTATTCCTACCCTGGTAGCTAACTATATCCCAGATGGTATAGATGTCATGCTCCAGTCTGAAAATGGCTTGCTGGGCATGGGGCGCTTCCCCACTGAGGAAGAAGTGGACCCCGATATGATTAACGCGGGCAAACAGACCGTTACCGCTCGTCCTGGCGCTGCCATTTTCTCATCCGCTGAGTCGTTTGCCATGATTCGTGGCGGACATGTGGACTTAACCGTACTGGGTGCGTTCGAGGTTGATCAGGAGGGCAATATCGCCTCTTGGATGGTCCCCGGTAAGCTCATCAAGGGTATGGGTGGAGCGATGGATCTTGTGGCTGGCGCAGAAAATATTATTTGCACCATGACCCATGCATCCAAACACGGTGAATCCAAATTGCTGGAAAAATGTAACTTGCCGCTCACTGGCGCCGGGTGCATCAATCGAGTGTTAACGGATCTGGCTTACCTGGAAATTAAAGATGGTGCCTTCATCCTCAAAGAGCGCGCGCCCGGCGTTAGCGTTGAGGAAATTGTCGAGAAAACTGCAGGCAAGCTGATCGTTCCTGACCACGTTCCAGAAATGACCTTCGACGAGTAACACTGAAAGCGAGCATGGTGAAATGGCGTGGGTCTTGGCTCACGCCATGCTTAGCTGTTTTTGGGTGAGTGCCAAGCCTCCCAAGTAATCCGGTAACAGTCAAAGCCTGAGTTAAGCGTCACCAGCGTTAAATATTCAGCAGTGGTGCTAAGAGGCCATTAATTGCTTATCACGGACAAACTGGTCGAATTCGGTAAAGCCGCCAATGTGCTGCTGGTCGACAAAGATTTGCGGTACGGTATGAATGGGTTTGCCCGCAGTTTTGGCGATATCTTCCTTGGTAACGCCTTCTGAGGGCATGTCTACATAGCGGTAGCCATCAATTTTGCCGTTACTCTCGAGGTGTTCGGCAAGATGCTTGGCACGTACACAGAATGGGCACGACATGCGCCCAAAAATGACCACAAACATGGCAACAACTCCTTTACGATACAGAAATAAGTAAGTGCTTGAATTAGGAATCAGCGCCCATTGTGGCGTAGGGCACAGGTTTTCGCCAATAGCACCACACTACGTGCCCTATAAAGCCGCACAATGAGCAATGGAACAGTAGGAGAAGCCATGCAAACCCTGGCTCCGCATGAATATGGTTATTTAGCTGAGCTTGCTAAGTGCTACCGCGATGAGCACTTAGCAGGACTTAAGCAGCAGGCGCACTTCAATCCGCGATTAGGCGTTGATGCGCTCTGTTTTCAGCATATTGAGTCGCGCATTAGCGGCGCCAGCGTGATGGCTGGCGCTTTAATTACGCCTTGTGAGCTATGGCTTGTCGCGCTGCCAGAGCAGTCTGCTTTACAAGCGCCGCTTGAGTCACAGTGTGCGTTAACGCTTCCTTCAGGCCGTTACTCACTGCAACTAGAGCGTTTGCCCGCGGGTATCGAGCTTTATAAGCGAAAAATCTTAGAAGATCTAAGCGATCTTGAAACGCTTCAAGAGACAGCACGATTAGCACAGCGCATGATGGAACAGCTAATGACCCCGAACGCTGTACCGCAAGGGTAGAGTAGGCAGAAGCTACCGGCGACTCCTATACTCATGAGCGTTTATACATTCATTACCGTGCAGTTAATAAAAGGACGTCTGAATGTCATCCCAAAAAGCTTCAACCCCTCGGGTTGCCGTGGTGACTGGTACCAGCAGTGGTATCGGTGAAGCCGTTGTTAAACACTTTTACGAGCAGGGCCACCAAGTCCTGGCCGTCGATTTTAATCCTGCTGGAAAAGAGATTGCAGAAGCGGCAGGCGCGGCGTTTTACCAAGCGGATCTCACCGACGCAGATGCATGCCGTGGCGCGATTGCTGAGGCAGTGAAACGCTTTGGTAGCGTGGATATTTTGGTGAATAATGCCGGAATTCAGCATGTCGCTTCTATCGAGACTTTTCCCGAAGAGAAGTGGCGGCAAATTATCGACCTGATGCTGACCGCGCCATTCCTTCTCACCCAGGCCGCTTGGCCTTATATGCGTGAAAAGGGCTGGGGGCGAGTGGTAAATATTGCCTCAATCCATGCGCAGGTGGCATCGCCGGGTAAGGCGGCGTATATCAGCGCCAAACACGGCATGATTGGGTTAACCAAAACCGCTGCGCTGGAAGGCGGCGAACAGGGCATTACCGCCAATGCGATTTGCCCTGCGTATGTTAAAACCCCGTTAGTAGATAACCAGATTGCCGATCAGGCCAAGCTGCATGGTATGGATGAGCAAGAGGTGATCGAGAAAATCATGCTCAAAAACGCCGCGATTAAGCGCTTAATCGACCCCTCCGAAGTTGCTCAGTTGGTTGCTTACCTGACGTCAGATGCGGCGGGCGCAGTCACTGGCGCTAGCTGGAATATTGATCTCGGCTGGACAGCACACTAATCCAACCCCCCGCCTGTTACGATAGCTAGTGGAGCTTGATAACGGGCGGGCTCAGCGGCGAACCGGGCGTTTTTGCAACTTGCGCTGTAGTGTGCGGCGGTGCATGCCTAGCGCCCGAGCCGTGGCGGAAATATTGCCATCATGCTCTTGCAGCACTTTTTGGATATGCTCCCAGGTAATCCGGTTGATGGAAGGGGGATTATCCGCCAGCTCGATATTGGGGTCAGCGTCAGGGTGTTCAAAGGCCGCCATCACATCGTCGGCATCTGCCGGTTTACACAGGTAGTTGATCGCGCCAAGTTTGATAGCTTCTACCGCCGTAGCAATGCTGGAGTAGCCCGTGAGCACAACGATGCGACAGCTTGGTACTGCGGAGAGCAGTTCAGGCAGCAGCTTAAGGCCAGAGCTATGCTCCAGCTTTAAATCAAGCGTGGCCATGGTGGGCGTAAACTGTGCCGCGATATTCAGCGCTTGGTCGGCGTCGTGAGCGACCATCACTTCAAAGCCGCGGCGGGTCAGTGCGCGGCTTAGTACGTGGCAAAACATTTCATCGTCATCGACAATCAGCAGACGTTGCTCTTGGTTCTGCATAGTACCCTCATTTGTCTAAATAGCTGCCGTCTCACCCTAGGTTGGTGCTGAGCAACGCGGCAGGGTGACCTCGGTCAGCGTTCCACCTTCTGGATGGTTATAAAGGCTAACGCCGCCGCCGAAGCGGTTAATCGTGGCGTGGGTGAGAAATAGGCCAATGCCCATGCCTTTGCTTTTAGTGGAGACAAAGGTATCGCCTAGCTGATCCGCAATTGACATCGCCACGCCTGGGCCGTGATCACGAATATCAATCACCACCTCCTCGTCTTGCCAATCCAGGCGAATAGCAATGTGCTCGGGGTTGGCATCGGCGGCGTTATTCAACAAGTTAGTCAGTGCTTGGTCTAAGGTGGCATCAACTGCCAGCCAAGGTCTGCCGCGGCGTTCAGCGACTTCAAAACGATGGCTAACATCGGGCCGAATTACGAGCCAGCGCTGTACCACGCCTGCCAGCCATACTTCCGCATCGAGTATTTCAGGTTCGGCCATGCGCCGACGGTCAGCATTGCTGACCAAGTGCTGCAGGCGCGATTTACAGATATCCACCTGCTGGCGCAGCAGCGCAATGTCTTGCCCTAGTGAGCTCTCTTGCTCCGCGTCCGCCTGCATCTCTTTCAATAGCACGGCCATCGTAGAAAGCGGCGTTCCCAGTTCATGAGCAGTACCCGCTGCTTGGGTGGCCACGGCGAGCACTTGCTCGTTGCGTAGCGCAGCCTCCCGGGTGCGGGAAAGCGCTTTATCCCGGCTGCGCAGGGCGTGGGCCATTTTATAAATAAAGAAGGTGACTAGGCCGGCAGAAAGTCCGAAGTTCAGCCACATTCCTAGGATATGTAGACTTAACGGGCCATCGCTACTGATATGTCCTAGCTGCGGTATCGGGTGGTAGTAAAACATCAGGAAGCTGTAGCCTGCCATGGCGCAGGCGGCGATGATCCACGCGTGGCGCCAAGGTAGGGTGGCTGCGGCAATAGTCACCGGCACCAAGTAGTAAGTGATAAACGGGTTGGTGGAGCCCCCTGAAAAGTAAAACAGCAGCGTGAGCCCTGCGATGTCGGCTAATAAATGCGATAAATACTCGCCATGGCTAACGGCTCTAGGCCTACCCAGCCGCCACCACGTGGCAATGTTCAACATGCCCATGGCAATGACTACGCTGACCACGGCTGTGACGGGCAATTTAAATGCTAGTAGTTCGATGCCTACAATAATGGCCATCAAAAACCCCGTCCAGGTGATCCCCCGAACGATGGTGAGCCGTACTAGATTGCGGTTAGGCGTAGAGAGCGGCAAGGGCAGAGCAGTAGGCATGAGGCGGCTTATTTACTTGATGTTTTGACGCTATGGATAACGAACTTAATAAATAGGGTCATGACAAACGTCATCCAACCCGCAGAGGCTAACAGGTTAAACAGCAGCATCTTAGGAGGGAGCCAGGCCGAGCCGAGCAACGCTTCCAACATAATGTGGAAAAACATCGCCAGTAGCAGCGGGAGCGCCAGCGTGTGAATCCACATGTCAGTGCGGCGCTTACGAATGTGGTAACGGCGCAGTAAATAGCGCATAGGTCGATGTGCCCAGCTAAACAGGACCAGCGTTGCCACCACAAATAGCATCGCCAGAGTAGGTTCGGTGCTTTGACGGTGCATTGATATAGAAATCGACCATGCGAGCCCCAGCCACGCCAATCCCTCGATGCTGGCGATAAAATCCGCATAGCGTCGTACGTTCTGCATAAACAACTGAATCCTTGATCTTACAGCGTGCCGCCATGATACGACACTTGCGCTTATCTGTGGGGGTGACGCGCAGATTTATCCTATCGCCGTATTGAGTATACTGTGGCAGCTCTCTGAACTCCCTTACCCAAGATCAGAATAGGATTTGCCGTGGACGCTATTACCATTACCCGCCCCGATGATTGGCACCTGCATTTACGTGATGACGAGGCGTTAAACGCCGTGGTGGGGCATACTGCTGCGCAAATGGGGCGCGCTATTATTATGCCTAACCTGAAACCGCCGGTGACGACGACAGAGCAGGCAATAGCATATCGCGAGCGAATCCTGGCAGCGCTACCAGAAGGTAGTGCGTTTGAGCCTTTGATGGTGCTTTATCTGACGGATACGACGCCACCTGAAGAAATTGAGCGCGCGGTAAAAAGCGGTATTGTTAAAGCCGTGAAGCTCTATCCAGCAGGGGCGACGACCAATTCTGCGTCAGGTGTGACGGATATTGCTCACTGTGACGCCACGATTGCTATGATGGCCAAGCTAGGCATGCCGTTATTGGTGCATGGAGAAGTCACTGATCACGAGATCGATATTTTCGATCGGGAAGCGATGTTTATTGAGCGGGTGATGAAACCGCTGCTGGCGCGTCATCCTAGTTTGAAAGTGGTATTCGAGCACATTACCACTCAGCAGGCCGCTGAGTTTGTGGCCAGCGCCTCCGATAACGTAGCGGCGACTATCACCGCTCACCATTTGCTGTTCAATCGCAACAAAATGTTAGCGGGCGGCATTCGTCCTCACTACTACTGCTTGCCTATTCTCAAGCGTGAACAGCACCGCCAAGCCCTGCTGAAAGCGGCGACCAGCGGTAGCCCGAAATTCTTTTTAGGCACGGATAGTGCACCCCACGCGAAAGGCGATAAGGAGTCGAGCTGCGGCTGTGCAGGTGCCTATACCGCTCCCGCTGCCATCGAGCTATACGCGACGGCGTTCGAAGAGATGCAGGCGCTGGATAAGCTAGAAGCGTTTGCTAGCCTGAACGGCCCACGCTTCTACGGCTTGGCGCCGAATACGGATACGGTAACCCTTGAGCGCCGCCAATGGGTAATGCCGGAGAGTTACCCCTACGCATCGGGACAAACCATTGTGCCGCTGCTGGCAGGTGAAACACTGCAATGGGCGATGAAAAAGTAACGCGCTGTATAAGTCTCAACGAAAACGGAGCCATTAAGGCTCCGTTTTCGTTAGCGCAGTTAGGCGATGACACTTACTTAGTTTCGCCCAGGGCGATGAGCATCTGATCCACCATCCGTGATGAGTGGTCGGCGGCAATATCGAGGAACTGCTCGAAAGAGAGGTGGTTGTCGCCACTGCCAGGGATGTCAGAGAGGGCGCGAATGACGACAAACGGGCAGTCATAGAGGTAGCAAGTTTGGGCAATCGCAGCGCCCTCCATTTCCACTGCCAGCATGGTGGGAAATTGGGCGCGTGTGGTGGCTACCCGCTCGGGGTCGGCCATAAAAGCATCGCCAGTGGCAATCATCCCTTCGCGTACGTTTACCTCGCCAAGTGCTGCAATCGCGCCGCGAGCGATGTCGCGCAAGCGGCTATCCGCATGATAGGCAGCCGGCATACCTGGTACTTGGCCTAGCTCATAGCCAAATACCACTGCATCGACATCGTGGTGGCGAACTTCATCGGAAATGATAACGTCGCCAATGGCTAAGTCGGTGGCAAACCCGCCAGCTGAGCCAGTATTGATGATCGCATCCGGCTGATGGCGCTCTAATAAAATCGCCGTGCCAACCGCCGCGTTCACTTTTCCAATACCCGATTGCAGAATGATTACTTCCAAGCCGTGGCGCGTACCGGTATGAAATACAAATCCGGCGTGCTCGTAGCGCTCAGCGTTATCAAGCTGCCCCGCTAAAATGTTCACTTCCTGCGCCATTGCGCCAATAATTCCAATCCGTTGCACTGTCGCATTCTCCGTCGTAATTCGTGAGGTTTAATTGTTGAAACGCTCAGTGCTTAATGCTGCTGATCGTGTCGTTCGGCGGCTTCAAGAGTGTTTTCCAGCAACGTGGCAACGGTCATGGGACCAACGCCACCCGGTACGGGAGTGATATAGCTGGCGCGCTCTGCAGCTGCAGCAAAGTCGACGTCACCGACGAGGGTGCCGTCATCTTGACGGTTAATGCCGACATCAATCACCACGGCGCCTGGTTTGATCCATTCGCCCTTCACAATGCCGGGCTTACCGACGGCAACAACGACTAAATCTGCACGGCTGACATGGCCGGCTAAATCCTGGGTGAAACGGTGGCATATCGTAGTGGTGCAGCCTGCCAGCATTAGCTCAAGTGCCATCGGGCGTCCAACGATGTTAGAAGCTCCCACAATGGTGGCGTCCATGCCGCGTACCGCGATACCGCTTTGCGCCAGCATGGTCATAATGCCTTTTGGCGTACAGGGGCGTAGTGAAGGTAAGCGCTGGGCCAGGCGGCCAAGGTTATAAGGGTGAAAACCATCGACATCTTTGTCAGGGCGGATGCGTTCCAGAATTGGCCGAGCGTCGAGGTGGGCGGGCAGGGGGAGCTGAACCAGAATGCCATCCACAGTTGCGTCGTTATTCAACTCATCGACCAATGCCTCTAACGCTTCCTGGGTGGTGTCCGCTGGCAGGGCATGTTGAAAAGAGAGAATGCCAGCCTGCTCACATGCGCGATGTTTATTGCTTACGTACACATGAGAGGCTGGATCTTCGCCGACCACAACAACGGCTAGTCCGGGTGCACGAGCGCCAGCTTGCTGACGTGCGGTAATTTTCTCGGCAACGCGTTGACGGACATTAGCGGCGATGGCTTTACCATCGATGAGTTGGGCGGTCATGTAATGAGATCCCTATGAAGGTTGAAAAGCAAAGCAAACTGACAAGCGCTGGTGGCAGAACGCGCTTTTAAGGGGGCAATTTTCGCATGGTAGCGCGGCAAGGCAAAGCGCCTATCGAATCAATCACTTTAAGTGTTGACTTTAAAATTAGAAATAGTAATATATGCCTCGCTTGAGACGGGACACGCAGCAACGTCTAAGGTAAGAAATCGGGATGTAGCGCAGTCTGGTAGCGCGCCTGCTTTGGGAGCAGGATGTCGGGGGTTCGAATCCCTCCATCCCGACCACGTACCTAGCACGGAAGGTGTTAATCTGCTTCTCCAAACTTTGGTTGTGGTCAAGTGCTCATCAGTATTCACTCTGGATACACTATGTGCGCCCATAGCTCAACCGGATAGAGCAACGGCCTTCTAAGCCGTAGGTTGCGGGTTCGAGTCCTGCTGGGCGTGCCAATCAAATACTTTTCAGTGTTTGTTCTCCAGTTGGGTATTCTCAAGTTTGCTTTTTGTCAGTGGTGGATGTAGCTCAGTGGTAGAGCCCCGGATTGTGGCTCCGGTGGTCGTGGGTTCGATCCCCATCATCCACCCCATTGACAAGGCAGCATTAAAAGTTTCAGGTTCTGGTGGATGTAGCTCAGTGGTAGAGCCCCGGATTGTGGCTCCGGTGGTCGTGGGTTCGATCCCCATCATCCACCCCATTAACCTGTAATTTACTCTCTTATATCTCTTCTTCTTTTACAAAGCTCTCCAGCGTCTCTGCTAGTTAAATAAGCATTTCTTTTTTGGCTTTTTTAGCCCTTGTCTATTTTATACCCCTCTATCGCGGCATCACTTTAATCTGGTTACCTGCTGTAGCGGTAATAGGCTCCGGTTTGCCCAGCAAATACCCCTGTGCATAGTCAATTCCTAATGAGCGCAGCTTGTCCAGCGTTGCTTGATTCTCTACGTATTCGGCAACTGTATCGATATTGAGCGCTTTGCCAACGGCGTGAATCGCCTCTACCATGGCGCTATCAATCGGATCGTGGTGGATATTGCGGATAAAATTGCCATCAATCTTCAAATAGTCGACTGATAGCTGTTTTAAGTAGCTGAAAGAGGAGAGTCCGGTGCCAAAGTCGTCCAGCGCGAATCGGCAGCCGAGTGCTTTCAGCGCTTGAATCAGTTCGCTCACCTTTGAAAGCTGCGCAATGGCTGCACTTTCAGTAATTTCAAAACATAAGGTGCCTTCAGGTAACCCGGCGCGACGTACCTGCTGTACCAACTCCTGACAAAAATCGCTGTCTGATAGCGAATCCCCAGATAAATTAATACCCCAGTGGCCTATGGTATGGTTCTCCGCGCAGCGATAACGGTCACCCAACCACGCCAACGTGTTGCGAACCACCCAGCGATCAATTCTGACCATAAAGTGATAGCGTTCGGCGGCGGGTAGAAAACTGCCGGGTGTAATGAGTATGCCGTTCTCCTCCAAACGCAGTAAAATTTCCCGATAGCCCGGCCCGTTGCCGCATACGGCGCTAATCGGTTGCGCGTAAAGTCGAAAGGCGTCGTTATCTAGGGCATTTTGTAGCCGCTGAACCCACTGCAGTTCGCCGTGACGTTCTAGCAGCAGGTGGTCGTTAGGTTGATAGCAGTGAATGCGGTTGCGACCAGCCTCTTTGGCGGTGTAGCACGCTGCATCGGCTGCGTGTAGTGTGTCAGATAAGCGTCTGGGATGTTCCTTGTCGATCGCTACCAAGCCAATACTGACGCCAATACCAAACGTGTGCCCCTGCCAAGCAAAGCGAAAGTGATCAATGTCTCGGCGTACGGCTTCACAAATAATCTTGGCCTTTTCTAGTGGGCAGTCAGGTAGCACCAGGGCAAACTCATCGCCCCCCAGGCGGGCAACCGTATCGCTATTGCGCACATGGGCTTTGAGCTTCATGGAAACTTGGCGAAGCAGTTCGTCTCCTGCTAAATGACCACAGGTGTCGTTAACGATTTTGAACTGATCTAAGTCTAGATAGCAGAGCACATGATGATGCTCCGTTTGGGCAAGCAATTTAGTGAGCAGTGTCTCGAACGCGCGCCTGTTCAGGAGTCCGGTAAGGTTGTCATGGGTGGCTTGGTAGTTAAGCTGCTCTGATAGCTTGCGCGTCAGACTCACGTCTTGAAACACCACAACGGCCCCCAGCGTGATGCCACCGCGGGAACGGATAGGGGCGGCGCTATGCTGAATGGGATAGCGTTTGCTGGTGCGATGAACAAGCTGGCAGTGCTCGCTGTAATGAACCGCTCGGTGCTGGGTGAGCACTTGGCGGGCAGGATTGTTGATCGGTTCATCGCTTAGCTCGTCACGTAGTTGATAAACCGTCTGGATAGGCTTATTGGTGACTGCTTGAAGCGGCCAACCGGTTAATCGTTCGGCTTCCGCGTTCATAAACGTGATATTGCCGCTGGCGTCGCAGGTAATAACGCCGTCGCCAATGGAAGCCAGCGTGGTACGGGCGAGGTCGCGCTCACGGTTCAGCTGCTCTTGAAGCTGTTTGCGCTCGGTAATATCGCGCACCATTCCCGAACACTCTGAGACTGAACCAGCGGCTCCTTCGCTTACCTGAATTTCTAGGTAGCGCACCTGCTGATCATCCGTACGCAGTTTGATTTCATGCAGCGCCCCAGGCGCAAGCGGTTTATTAGGCAGTAGCGTGCTGACAGGCTGGCCAATCAACTGCTCCGCATTAACACCAAAGAGGGCTTCCGCTCCTGGGTTTAGGCCGGTCAGCGTTCCGTCGGCTTGCCAGGTAATCACACCGTCGCGAAGATTGCGTAACATCACCCGGGTGTGGCCTACCGCGCGTTCAAGCGCCGCAGATACGCGGTTGTAGCTTGCTGCAATTTCCCCGACCTCGGTAAATGGGTCGGCATCAATGCGTTGGCGCATATCCCCCTGTTTTTCGTGCTGGCGCATATGCTCCAGAAGCTGATGAAGCTCATTTTGAGCCCCGTGTTCTGCTAGGTTAAGCCCCATTTTTTCCGCATCTTTGGAGGCGCGAAGGGGTAAAAAACGCCTCGTGATACGAAATAGCAGCCAAGCAATCCCAAAACTCCATAGGCCACACACCACCACGCCCAGTAGTTGCACCGTGAATTGATCAAAACGGCTAAGCGAGGTACCTAATTTATTTAGATCTGCCAGCCAGGGTAGGGCCAGGGTGCCCCATAGGCCGGTCACCAAATGTGCGGGGATGGCTCCCACCGCATCATCAATACGCCGTTTTAATAGCCATTCGCTTGCCAGCACCATGAGTACGCCGCTAACGCCTCCCATTAAAAAGGCGGCTGGTAAGGAAAGCGCATGAGCGCCAGCGGTGACGGCGACCAAACCTGCAATTGCGCCGTTAATGGCGTACATCACATCCGCATAGCGGCGCACCCGCCAACCAACCAGCATGGCGGATAAGATGCCGCCTACGGCGCCCAACATGGTATTCGCGATAATGCCAGGCACCGAGCTATTCAATGCCAGCGTGCTACCACCATTAAAGCCGAAC
This sequence comes from Halomonas sp. Ps84H-12, assembly GCF_024124725.1. Lineage (NCBI taxonomy): Bacteria > Pseudomonadati > Pseudomonadota > Gammaproteobacteria > Oceanospirillales > Halomonadaceae > Halomonas > Halomonas sp. Ps84H-12. The sequence continues at coordinate 29,097 of NZ_JAMXSJ010000007.1, forward strand.
CAGCCCAGTACCATAAAAAGGGCACCCAGCATGGCAAGCGGTAAATTTCCAGCAGGAAACGCAGTAGGGGGCTTGTCTACTTGAAAGCGCCCCTCACGAGGGCCTATCACCAGCACAGCGGCTAACGCGACCCAGCCGCCTACGCTATGCACCACGGTGGCCCCGGCAAAATCAATAAACCCCAGCGCCGCTAGCCAGCCTGGCGTTCCGCCCAGCAGGCCGCCCCATGCCCAGTGGCCAAATACCGGGTAAATCAGTAGTGCAATCCAGAAGGCCGTCCATAAATAGCCAAGGAACGGCATCCGCTCGGCGACTGCGCCAGCCACGATGGTGGCTGCCGTTGCGCAAAACATGGCTTGAAAAATAAATACAGTGACAAGCCAGGTGTCGGTCGACTCCAGTTCCCATCCAAACAGTGAGCTACCCATCCAGCCTGATTGGGAAGTTCCAAACATCACCCCAAAACCGACCAGCCAAAAGACACTGACGGCAATGGCAAAATCCGCTAGGTTTTTCATAGCGACGTTAATGGCATTTTTTGTTCGTGTGGTGCCCGCTTCCAGGCAAAGAAAACCAGCCTGCATGACGAAAACCAGCGCAGCTGCCCACAGTACCCAAAGCATATCGATGAGTGTTGTATCAAAGCTGTCGGTCATTGGCGTGATCCTTGTGCTGATCTGGTGCAAGGTGAACACTGACATGGTGCATTGTTAGGAAAGATGTCTTCTATTAATGCCGCGCTGTGGCTTCTGTCGCGGAAGGTTTCTGGGGTGTTAAACGCAGTGTTAACTGAGATTAAGCAAATGTTATGCCGTGCTTAGCAAAGTCATCCTTAATTAAGCTTTTTGCGTCATAAAAGACTAAAAAAATGTCTAAAAATAGTGTTTATAACTGTGCAAAAGCTGTTTGATTGGTGATATTTTTCAATATGTTACTTGTGTGATTAACAGCATATGGCTGGGCAAACAATAGAGCGAGAGGAGTGCATCATAATGGCGCGTCAAACGGTGGTTTTAGGAGCAGGCATGGTGGGTGTCAGTATTGCTTGGCAGCTGCAAAAGCGTGGCTATCAAGTAACGCTGGTGGATCGCCGCCAGCCTGGACGCGAAACCTCGTTTGGAAACGCGGGCATTATCCAGCGTGAAGCAGTTAGGCCTTATCCGTTTCCCCGTGATATGAAAACGATATTGAGTGTGCTTCCAAACCGTCGGGTCGATATCCGTTACCGGCCTGCCGGTATGGTCAATGCGGCCTCGCCACTGCTGAGTTACTGGCACCACTCTTCGTCACGGCTCTACAAAAAAATCGTGCCTGAGTACGCCTCGTTAATTCAGCTCTGTTTGGACGCCCACGCGCCGATGATTGAGGCCGCTGGTGCTGAGCATCTAGTGCGTAAGGAAGGGTGGCTTGAAATCTATCGCACGCCGGAAAAGCTCGCTAAGCGAGTTAAAGAGGCTGAAGAAGCCCGCGAGCTTTACGGCGTACAGTTCACCGTTCTTGATCGCGAAGCGCTGAGTGAGAAGGAGCCGCAGCTAGGCAATAAAATCATCGGCGCTATTCACTGGCTAGACCCCTGGACAGTCGCTGACCCGGGTGGCTTAGTGGCTGCCTATGCGGCGTCTTTTGAAGCGATGGGCGGACAACTGGTACAAGCGGACATCACTGGTGTCACTCAGCAAAATGATCGCTGGAAAGTGACGACCAGTGCGGAGTCGTTTGAGGCTGAACAAGTTGTCATGGCCCTTGGCCCCTGGGCTGGCCAATGGATGAAGCCGCTGGGTTACCATTTCCCCACGTTTGTGAAACGTGGCTACCACATGCACTACGCGACACAGCCAACGGCCAAATTAAACTACTGGTTGATGGACGCCGAGATCGGTTATTTGCTGGCACCGATGAATGCAGGTGTGCGGCTGACGACGGGGGCAGAGCTAGACCGCCTTGAATCTCCTGCGGATGAAGAGCAGCTGGGCGCTGCCGAAAAAGTGGCGCGGACAATTTTCCCGCTAGGTGAGCGAAAAGATAGCGCGGCGTGGAAAGGCGCACGGCCTTGCTTGCCAGATATGAAGCCCGTTATTGGCCCAGCGCCACGCCATCCTGGCCTGTGGCTAGCGTTTGGACATGGCCACCAAGGGTTCACCCTCGGTCCGGCGACAGGCCAGCTGCTGGCGGACATGATGGAAAACAAACCAACCGCCATTGATATGGCACCGTTTCGGGCAGACCGGTTTTAAATATGACGCCGCAGCCTGTTACATAATGAAAAAGTACAAACATGGCCTAGGAAGGCTGGGTTTGCTAGGCTGAATGAGTCACTCAATAGATTGAGGTGCAATAATGGATGTCGCCGCAAGTAATGCAGTTAGCACGGCACTGTATATGAACCAGGCGCAAACTGCTGAGCAGGCACAAATGCAACTGTTCAAGCAAGCACTGGATATGCAGTCCGAACAAATTACCGAGGTGCTCGCCTCTGCAGATACCGGGGCACAGCCTAGCTTGGCTCAAGAAGGTAGTGTAGGCACCCAGGTAAACACCTACGCTTAACCCTTCTGTTGCTAGAGACCCCAAACGCCGACCCTGTCGGCGTTTTTTATATCTATCGGCACGGCGCCCCGCATGTGATGGTATGCCGTTGAAGGCGAGTTGCGTTACCATAGGCACACACAACGCCGAAGGTTTGGCGCTACGTTTTAAGTCATCACGTTGTACCATCTTAGAGAACTCCATGTCTGACGCCCAATTAGCGCGCGAAGCTGAGCTACGCCGTACCTTTGCGATTATTTCGCACCCTGATGCCGGTAAAACCACTATTACAGAAAAGATGCTGCTGTTCGGGAACGCGATTCAGCTGGCGGGTTCTGTGAAAAGTAAACGCAATGATCGTCATGCTACGTCTGACTGGATGAAGATGGAGCAAGAGCGCGGCATCTCGGTGACCACGTCGGTGATGCAGTTCCCCTATGGTGGGCGTATCGTCAACCTACTGGATACGCCGGGGCACGAAGACTTCTCTGAAGACACCTACCGCACGCTGACGGCGGTTGATTCCGCGCTGATGGTCATCGACGGTGCGAAAGGCGTCGAGGATCGCACCATCAAACTGATGGAAGTGTGTCGTCTGCGCACTACGCCTATCCTCACGTTTATCAACAAAATGGACCGCGATATCCGCGATCCTATTGAAGTGATGGACGAAGTAGAAACGGTATTGAACATCCAATGTGCGCCCATGACATGGCCCATTGGCATGGGGCGTCACTTTAAAGGGGTTTACCACCTCTATAATGATGTTATTCATCTCTATACCCAAGGTCAGGGTAGTCGCATACCTGATGACAAGCGTATTGAGGGGCTAGATAACCCAGAAGTTGACGCCGTGCTAGGTGAAGAGCAGGCGGAAGAGCTGCGTATGGAAGTAGACTTAGTACGGGGTGCTTCCCATGAGTTTGACTTGGAAGCCTATCGTCGTGGTGAGCTAACGCCGGTCTATTTTGGTACCGCTATGGGTAACTTCGGTGTGCGTGAAATGCTAGACGGCTTTGTCGAGCACGCGCCGGCTCCGCAGCCACGTGAAACTGATACGCGTGAAGTGACCGCCCACGATGATCGCTTCACTGGATTCGTATTTAAAATTCAGGCCAATATGGACCCGAATCACCGGGACCGTATCGCCTTCCTACGGGTGTGTTCCGGCAAGTACGAAAAGAACATGAAAATGCGCCATGTGCGCATTGGTAAAGACGTCAAAATCGCTGACGCCCTGACCTTTATGGCCTCAGACCGCTCTCAAGTGGAAGAGGCATGGCCGGGCGATATTATTGGCCTGCATAACCACGGCACTATTCAAATTGGTGATACGTTCACCGTGGGTGAAGATATGCGCTTTACCGGCATTCCTCACTTTGCGCCTGAACTTTTCAAGCGCGTGCGCCTGAAAGATCCGCTCAAGATGAAAGCGCTACAGAAAGGCCTGCAGCAGCTGTCGGAAGAGGGTGCCACCCAGGTCTTTATGCCGATGGATAACAACGACCTGATTCTAGGGGCGGTTGGTACGCTGCAGTTTGATGTTGTCGCTCACCGCTTGAAGGAAGAGTATAAGGTCGACTGTATTTATGAAGGCGTTAACGTGCAAACCGCCCGCTGGGTGTATTGCAACGATGCCAAAATGCTTGAAGAGTTTAAGCGCAAGGCCAGTACTAATCTCGCCATTGATGGCGGCGGTTACCTGACCTACATCGCGCCTACGCGGGTTAACCTGCAAATGACCCAGGAGCGCTGGCCGGATATTCGCTTCCAGTCTACCCGCGAGCATTAAACCCCTTAAAGAGGGCAATATGCTGATAGACGCCCACTGCCATTTGGATGTAGCGGGGTTCGATACGGATCGTGATGCCGTGATCGCCGCCGCCCAGGCAGTGGGCGTTTGCCGTTTTATTGTACCTGCCACGGTGCGTGCGCGTTGGCAAAACGTATTGGCGCTGGGTGAGCGTGACGATGTCAGCATCTGCCTAGGGCTTCACCCGTACTTCATTGAGCAGCACCAGCCAGATGATTTGAAAGCGCTCGAAACCCTCATACTTCAGCAGCTTGCTGGCGCTTGCCCAGCCCGGCCAGTCGCCATTGGCGAATGCGGTATTGATGGGCGCTTTACGGATAGCCTAAATGAGCAATGGCACTATTTCGATAAGCAGTTAAACATCGCTAAACGCTGTAAGCTGCCCGTGGTGGTGCACTGCGTTAAGGCAAATGATACGGTCAGCAAGCGGCTTCGTCAGCAAGCGCTGCCAGGCGCCGGGCTCGTTCACGCCTTTTCCGGTTCTTACGAGCAGGCCGTCAAGTTTTTGGATCTTGGTTATGTGCTGGGGCTGGGCGGTGCTGTGACCTATGAGCGCGCTCAAAAGTTACGCCGTGTGGTGGCAAAACTACCCGATGATGGGTTTGTGCTGGAAACTGACAGCCCCGATATGCCGTTAAGCGGTTATCAGGGCCAGCGGAATGAGCCTTCTCGGGTAATGCTGGTGGCTCAGGAGGTGGCGAGGTTACGTCGGCAATCTTTTGATACCGTAGCAGCGCTGAGCAGTGACAACGCCGCACGAGTATTTAAGTTAACTAACGATGAGTGAAAATCCTGACCTCAAGCAAGTTGAGCCGCGATCTGCTCCGGGTCCAAGCGCTCAATGGGGTAGGGCATCTCATACAGCGTGATAGGCTGCTGTTGCCAATAAACTGCTAAATTCTCTTCCATGACCTTGGTGTTCATCACCGTTAGCAACTCTACCTGCTGCTTGCCGCTAAATGCGCTGCTGACCACTTCTCCCAACGTCTTACCGTTGTCATCAAGCAGTGACTCGCCAATCTCAGGAAGGGTGGCCGCATTAATACTAGCGTGAACTAAGCGTTTTTTCACTTGGCCACGAAAGTGAGCGCGGGCGACGACTTCTTGGCCTGTATAGCACCCTTTTTTAAAGCTAATGCCGCCTAATGCTTCCCAGTTCAGCATTTGGGGGAGAAAGTGATCCTGCTGTTTAGCGGTAAGCCAAGCAAGACCGCTGCGAATATCTGCAAGCTGCCACTCGTTGTGTAAAGCATCATCACTGTTGACGAGGTCGCTGGCATCCTCTTCAAACATCAACAGCCAACGGGGTTTGCCGGGCATCCGCAACGCCGTTCCCTTTGAACTGGTAGTGTGGGTATAAGGTTGGTCGGGCAGCGTGATGTCTAGTTGATTGGCAAGCGTATCTGCAGGCTCGCTGGCGCCTGCAAACGTGACGCTGCCTACCACTGAAAGCTCTGCTTTATAGAAAGCGGCAAATTTTTTCAGATGGGTGAGCAGTCCCTCCGCAAGAGAGGCATCTAGTACCAAGCGGAAATGGTCGCTGCCGAGCCTCAATAACTGCCCATTGGCCAACATGCGCCCTTTAGGGGTACAGAAGCAGGTGAGCGGTGCGAAAGTGCCATTCGCCAATCCCACCTGTGCGCTAGTTTGGCCCTGTAAGAATTTCTCCGCATCGGCCCCTTTAATATCGAGCGCGGCATACTGGGTCAAACGTACGGCGCTGGGGGGCTGCGTGTTCGCGGTGGCCATAGTCACTCCTGGGCGTAGTTAGTGGGATGTGTCAGTAAAGCGTGCTTGTAAAAGTGTGGGCAGAATAGGCAGATTGCAAGGCCTTGGGAGCATGCTAGACTCTTTGTCCTGTATCAGGTTTGCATAGGTAATTTCCTGTATACAGTCCCATTGTATGTGAGTTGACAATTATTCAGCAAAGGACGCGGCATGGCAGTTCAATCATTAAGCTTTCAAGGCGTCACTACCGCCGAACAAGTTAACAAAATCACCACCGCACTGATGATGCTTGACGGCGTCGATAGCGCCGAAGTGGGGCGCTATGGGGCGGAAGTGGAAGGTCGTGCTAAGCGAGAAGCGCTAATTAAAGCGGTTGAAAAACTTAATCTTCGCATCAAGGTATCGTAATGCATCCGCCTATCGTGGTGATTAGCGAACGAAATAGTGTTTTTCGTCAGCGTATCGAGGTAAGTGGTATGGAAGATCTCTATGCCGACGTACCCACTGCGGTGGGGGGCGATGATAGTGCCCCGGACCCCCACGACTATTTCGATATCGCGTTGGGAACCTGTAAGGCAATTACGGTCCAAATGTACGCCAAGCGCAAACAGTGGCCACTGGAAGGCATCACCGTCAAGGTTCAACGTGACGATAGCGAGGAGCGCAAAGGCGTTTACAAGCTAGATGTGACGTTAGAATTGCATGGCATCAGCGATCCAGAACAGCGAGCAAAGCTGGAAGACATTAGCCACCGCTGTCCGATTCAGCGCCTGATGACCCAGGCAACGATAGAGATAGCGACCCATACCGCGTAGGCCTACTTCCTCAACAGGAGCAACGATGAGCAAGGAATTTCGTCTGCAGTCAAAATTTCAGCCTGCGGGCGACCAGCCTGCGGCCATACGCGGGTTGATCAGTGGTTTGGAATCCGGGCTTGCCCATCAAACGCTGCTCGGGGTCACCGGTTCAGGTAAAACCTTCACCATGGCCAATGTGGTGCAGCAACTTCAGCGGCCCACCATCGTGATGGCGCCGAACAAAACCCTGGCGGCACAGCTGTACGGCGAATTTAAATCGTTTTTCCCCGATAACGCTGTTGAGTACTTCGTCTCCTACTACGACTACTACCAGCCCGAAGCCTATGTGCCCTCGTCAGATACGTTTATTGAGAAGGATGCCTCAATCAATGACCATATTGAGCAGATGCGTCTTTCCGCTACGAAAGCGTTACTGGAGCGCCGTGATGCGCTAATCGTGGTATCTGTATCGGCGATCTACGGTTTGGGTGATCCAGACCAATACCTGAAGATGCGGCTGCATTTCACTCGTGGTGAGCTGATTGACCAACGCGCCTTCCTACGTCGCTTGGCAGAGCTTCAGTACACCCGCAACGATATGGATTTCCGTCGCGGTACTTACCGCGTGCGCGGCGACGTGATTGATATCTTCCCGGCGGATTCGGATGAGGAAGCGGTGCGCGTTGAGCTTTTCGACGACGAAATCGATTCTATCCGCTTATTTGACCCGCTCACTGGCGATGTGCGCGGGCAAGTCCCAAGGATGACGATTTACCCAAAATCCCACTACGTGACGCCTCGTGAGACCATTCTAGAAGCCATCGAATCCATCAAAGCAGAACTCAAAGAGCGCTTGGAGTGGCTGCGTAAGCACGAGCGTTTAGTAGAGGCCCAGCGGCTTGAGCAGCGTACGCTTTACGATATTGAGATGATGCTGGAGCTGGGGTACTGCAACGGTATTGAAAACTACTCTCGCTACCTCTCTGGCCGTGCACCTGGCGAGCCACCGCCCACGTTTTTTGATTACCTGCCGGATGATGCGCTGCTGTTTATCGATGAGTCACACGTGAGCGTGCCCCAAGTAGGCGGGATGTACAAAGGCGACCGTTCGCGTAAAGAGACACTGGTCGAGTATGGTTTCCGCCTGCCGTCAGCGTTGGATAACCGCCCCATGAAGTTTGAGGAGTGGGAGGCTATATCGCCACAAACGATCTTCGTATCCGCAACACCAGGCAACTATGAAGCTGAGCACGCAAGCCAGATCGTCGAACAAGTCGTTCGGCCAACAGGGCTACTGGATCCGCAAGTTGAAGTACGCCCGGCCAGCACGCAAGTCGATGATCTGCTGTCGGAGATCGGTTTGCGAACAGCGGTAGGCGAGCGGGTGCTCGTTACTACTTTAACCAAGCGCATGGCAGAAGACCTGACTGATTACCTTGATGAGCATGGTATTCGCGTGCGCTACTTACATTCCGATATTGATACGGTCGAGCGGGTGGAAATTATCCGTGACCTACGCCTGGGCAAGTTTGACGTGCTGGTGGGCATCAACTTGCTGCGGGAGGGGTTGGATATCCCTGAAGTCTCTTTGGTGGCGATTCTGGATGCCGATAAAGAGGGTTTCCTGCGCGCCGAACGCTCGTTAATTCAAACCATTGGTCGTGCAGCGCGTAACGCCAACGGTAAAGCGATTTTATATGGCGACCGCATTACGGACTCCATGCGGAAAGCAATTGATGAGACCGAGCGTCGGCGCCATAAACAGATGGCGCATAACGAGAAGCACGGCATTACCCCCACGACGGTTACCCGCTCGGTTGCAGATATCCTAGAAGCCGCGCAGACGCCAGGTAAGAAGAGCAGTCGGCGTAAGGGCAATGAGCGTAAGGTGGCCGAGCTTAAAGGTAGTTACGATGTGACTGCCATGAGTAAGCAAGACTTGCTCACGGCCATTAGTAAGCTTGAAGATGCCATGTTTGAAGCGGCTCAAAATCTCGAGTTTGAAGAAGCGGCGCGGTTGCGCGACCAGCTCCATCAAATGAAAGAGAAGCAGCTGGCGCTAGGATAAGCGATGTCTGAAGATCCAGAGATTCGCCGCGCAGCGATCGCATTGAAAAACAGATTGGCGGTTCAGCGTATTTGAGCGCGCCGGGCTCTCGTGCCATCGTTGCGGCAGTGTGATTGAGCGCATGATGGTCGGGTCTCGGCGGCTATACTCTTGCCCACAATGACAGCCTTCTCCTTAGGATAAATTTTATACCGTTATCTTAATAGCTATGTTCAAACAATCAGACCAAAGCGCTACGTAACAGCCAGCGGTTACTCGGTGCATTGGCTGCCGCGTGATTCTCAATACGGTATACTTCCCGCACACTTAGACGGCCGCGAAGGCTGCAGCCAAGACGATAACCGAGGAGCTGTTAATCCATGACCGTGATTCGCCAGGACGACGTGATCCAAAGCGTTGCCGATGCTCTGCAGTACATCTCTTACTACCACCCGAAAGATTTCATCGATGCAATGGCCGCCGCTTACGAGCGTGAAGAGAACCCCGCTGCAAAGGATGCCATCGCTCAGATTTTGATTAACTCGCGCATGTGCGCAACAGGGCACCGCCCAATTTGCCAGGATACCGGCATCGTGACAGTGTTCGTTCACGTAGGTATGAACGTCACATGGGACGCCGAGCTAAGCCTCGACGACATGATCAACGAAGGCGTGCGCCGCGCCTACCAACTGCCGGATAACGTACTGCGCGCCTCGGTTCTTGCCGACCCGGATGGCAAGCGCCAGAACACTAAAGACAACACGCCCGCCATCATTCACCACAAAATTGTGCCGGGCGATAAGGTCGATATTCATGTGGCAGCGAAGGGCGGCGGTAGCGAGGCGAAATCGAAGTTTGCCATGCTCAACCCCTCCGATAGCGTGGTCGACTGGGTGATGGAACAGCTTCCCAAAATGGGTGCTGGCTGGTGCCCGCCGGGTATGCTTGGCATTGGTATTGGCGGTACCGCTGAAAAAGCAATGGAAATTGCCAAAGAAGCGCTATTAGATCCTATCGATATTCAAGAGCTTCAGGCCCGTGGCGCAAGCAACCGTGCCGAAGAGCTGCGCCTTGAGCTGTTCGATAAGGTGAACAAAAGCGGTATTGGTGCCCAGGGCCTAGGTGGCCTGACCACGGTACTGGATATCAAAGTCAAAGATTATCCGACCCACGCTGCCAATAAGCCGGTGGCGATCATTCCCAACTGTGCAGCCACCCGGCATGCGCATTTCACGCTGGATGGCTCTGGCCCAGTAGCTTTACCGGCTCCGAAGCTGGAAGACTGGCCGGAGATTACCCGTGAAACGGGCGATAACGTCAAGCGTGTCAATTTAGACACTGTCACGCCCGAAGAAGTCAAAACCTGGCAGCCCGGTGATACACTGCTGTTAAACGGCAAACTGCTGACGGGCCGCGATGCTGCCCACAAGCGTATGGTGGATATGATCGCCAAAGGCGAGCCGCTGCCGGTCGACATGAAAGGGCGCTTTATCTATTACGTTGGCCCAGTCGACCCGGTCGGCAATGAAGTGGTTGGCCCTGCAGGCCCCACCACGGCCACACGCATGGATAAGTTCACTCGGACGATGCTGGAGGAGACTGGTTTGCTGGGTATGGTCGGCAAAGCAGAGCGCGGCCAAGCTGCCATTGAGGCGATCCGTGACAACCAAGCAGTGTATCTCATGGCGGTGGGTGGCTCTGCTTATCTGGTTGCCCAAGCGATCAAAAAGTCACGCGTGGTGGGCTTTGAAGACCTGGGAATGGAAGCCATCTACGAATTTGAGGTGGAAGACATGCCGGTCACGGTAGCGGTAGATAGCCAAGGCACCTCTGTTCACCAGACAGGCCCGGCTAAATGGAAAGAAATTATTGCCGAAAAAGCATGATACGCTGAGGTGATATAGGCGTTGCTTAACCACAGGAGCCCCGTTCTAACGGGGCTCCTGTTTATGGAGTAGTCAGAAATAACAGGTCCTAACGGATGGTGAGGAATAGCGAATGGCCTCTTGGTTGCTAGGGACAGGGATCATGCTGATTCACGTGCTGGGAATGATCTCGGCGGTGATGGCATTAATGTCGAGCCGTACGTCACAGGGTGCAGTGGCGTGGATTATCTCACTGCTAACCTTTCCCTATGCGGCGGTGCCAGCGTACTGGCTGTTTGGCAGGCCACGTTTTTATGGGTATGTGACGGCAAGAGGCGCCAGGGATTCGGTGTTGCGCCGAGTGCTCGCTCGCTATCGACATGACGTAAAGCCCCATGTCGCTATTTCCGAGAATACCGATATTCAAGCGGTTGAACAGTTGGCCATGATGCCACTGACGAAAGGCAATAGCACCGAGCTGTTAATTGATGGCGATGCCACTTTTGACAGCCTGTTTGCAGGCATTAATCAAGCGCAGGATTATCTACTGATCCAGTTCTTTATCGTTCGCGATGATGAGCTTGGGCGGCAGTTGCTGCAGCATTTAATAGCGGCGGTTAAACGCGGTGTGCGTGTCTACTTCCTATATGACGAAATTGGTAGCCGCAAGCTTAATGAGGGTTATTTAAAAGAGTTGAGTGAGAGTGGGGTAGAAGTAAGCCCTTTCCGTTCGTCTCGTGGGCTTAAACATCGCTTTCAACTTAATTTCCGCAACCATCGCAAAATCGCTGTTGTCGATGGTAAGCAAGGGTGGGTCGGTGGCTTCAATGTAGGCAACGAGTATCTGGGCAAGAGTGTGAAACATGGCCCTTGGCGCGATACTCACTTAAAAGTACAAGGCCCCTGTGTGCTAGGCCTGCAAGAAGCCTTCTGGGAAGATTGGCACTGGGCGACAGGCGCCGTGATTACGTTAAACTGGCACGCTGAAAGCCACCCACAGCAAGACCAGCAGGTAGTCATTGTGCCTTCCGGCCCAGCCGATAAACAGGATACGGCTGGATTACTTGTTCAGCAGCTGATTCATAGCGCTAACCAGCGGTTTTGGGTTACAAGCCCCTATTTCGTACCTGATCAGGGCGTCCAAGACTCTTTACGATTGGCAGCTATGCGAGGCGTCGACGTGCGCGTGATGATCCCGGAGCGCCCCGACCATTTGCTGGTATTCCTCTCTGCGTTCTCTTTTTTACCGGATATGTTAAAAGCGGGCGTAAAAATATACCGTTATCAACCTGGCTTTCTACATCAAAAAGTCATGCTTATCGACCATTCATCCGCCGCTGTAGGTACGGTGAATCTTGATAACCGATCGTTTCGGTTAAATTTTGAAATCACTGCGTTCATTCCCAGCGCCGATTTTGCCAACGATGTTGCCACCATGCTGGAAGCTGATTTTTCCAAGTGCCGCCGAGTGACTCTCGATGAAGTGAGTCAGCGCCCCATGTGGAAAAAAGTCGTGTCCCGTGCTGCTTATTTGATGGCACCCGTACAGTAATCGTTTGCCCCAACCAAATGACGCAAGCCATCAACGTTCAAATAACAGGAGTCATGGGTGAATCTAGAAACAAAATGGCTAGAAGACTTCGTCGCACTGGCGAATACCCGCAGTTTTTCTGCCTCTGCCCGACAGCGCCATGTCACCCAACCTGCATTTAGCCGGCGTATTCGGGCATTAGAGCAGGCAGTTGGCGTTACCTTAGTGGACCGATCAACGACGCCGATTGGCTTAACCTCAGAAGGGCAGCTATTTTTGGTGACTGCCCGCAACTTAGTCGAACAGTTAAACGAATCGCTCAGCCATTTGCGAGGGCTCTCCATTGCCAACGAAGCATTGGATATCGTCGCGGCGCACTCGTTAGCGCTCAGTTTTTATCCGCCGTGGATCTCTAGGCTACAAAAAGGGCTAGGGGAGTTGCCAACGCGTTTGGTTGCCATGAACGTCGGTGAAGCCATTCATGTGCTGCGTGAGGGGAACTGTGACTTAATGCTGGCTTACTACGACCCTTTCGCCACAATGCAATTAGATGCGGAGGTATTTCCTTCGTTTTCGATCGGCAAGGTCAAGATGCTTCCTGTTTCGCTGCCTGACGAGCATGGGAAACCGTTGTTCTCTTTGCAGCGCGATAGCTCCATTCCTTATCTGGCCTATACTCAGGGGGCGTTTCTAGGTCGCAGCGTGCGGATGCTGCTGAAAAACGACCCGCTGCGCATGAAGCTTAGAACGGTCTACGAAACCGCCATGGCTGAAGGTTTGAAGGGCATGGTATTACAGGGCGTAGGGGTTGCCTGGATTCCTGATTTCTGTATTCGTGAGGAGCTAAAAACCGGTAAGCTTGTGCGAGCAGGCGATGAGAGTTGGGACATTCCACTGGAAATTCGCCTCTATCGCTGCTCTCTGGTCCACAAGCCGGGAGTAGAGCGCCTATGGCGGCAGATGATGAAGCTGCCGCGTGATTTCCTGCAGGCTTAAAGGGACCCAAAATCCGCAGGCAGGCCGAGGAAATTCTGAATAATAAAGAAGTGATCCTCAAAGAGGCTCTCTGGCTCCAAGTCGGCGAGTGCCACCCAGCGGGCATGGTCGCCACCCTTGACGGGTTTAAGGCGCGGCAGCTGCTGGTCAGGCCGCAAAGCAAAGTAGAACGCTTCGGCCAGTGTGCGCCCTCGCCAGCTACGGTGGGGCTCATCAAACAGCCGCTGGCCACGCAGAGAGCCTTTCAATACCGGTTCTGGCACTTTTAAGCGCAACCGTTCACGCAGCTCACGCAAACAGGCATCTAGTAATCGCTCATGGGGATTGATAAACCCACCGGGCAGCGCGAATAGGCCTTTCCCTGGGGCCGCAGTACGCTTCACCAGTAATACGTGCCCTGATTGCACAACCACCGCGTTAACGGTGACAAAGATGGGTGGGTAGGGCGCCTGTGACCATGCTTGTCGATACTGATCGAGCAACTGCTGCTCTTCCAACAGTCGATGATAGGCCTCGCCTTTGCAGAATTTACCCACGCTTTCTACCACGCCAGGGGGCAAGTCATGGTAAGCCCCCGTACTGAGGTAATCATTGGTTGAGCCAGGTGAGCGGAAAAGCCGCTCCCTAATTTGGCTGGCCGAAATGCCCTCCACGAGCGGTACGCTCACCGACTCCCATTGGGGAAAAAGCGATAAATAGTAGCTGGACTGCCCACGACTTGCGCCGATTAGACCAATCCTTGGCAACCGTGCATTGGCGGGAGCTGCTAAATCGCGCACTTTCCGCTGTACGTCCCTGACCCATACATCGTCGTTGTAAAGCGCATCCAGAAGCGGAGTGATTTCAAGTCGTTGATTATCCGCATTATCAAATCCTGAGCGGATCATGGCTTGGCGCTCATCAAAATGCCACGGGTTACGAAGCGAGCGCGCCTGCCAGGAGGAGCCCACCATGACGATTACCTGTCGAGCCTGTTTAAGGGCTTCGCAGATGATGGCAAGGTGGCCTAAATGGGGAGGCTGAAAGCGACCAATAAATACTAAGCAATCAAAGTCATAAGGCGTTACAGACCGAGCTGCATCTGAGTTCATTGCGTGTCCTTGATTGCTGAAAATGTGAGAATAAAGCGTTGCCATTATGGTCGGCCCCATCAGCCTCTGCAACGCAATCATACCTGCGCTGAGCGTTTTCATTGGGTATGCTTATTGATTAATCAGTATATAAGCGTTGTATGAAAACTCTGTGATTTGCTTTTAAGGGAATGATGATGCTTAAGTGCACGCTCGTTTTTTGGTGGAAGGTAATTCAAGATGCAACGTCACTCTGGCTTGAGCGTAACGCGTTTAGCTACGCTGGGTCGCTGGCGTTCTACACGCTGTTCTCGTTAGCTCCCACGGTGATTATTGCGGTTACAGTGATTGGCGTGGTCCTCGGCGAAGAGGCGGCTCATGGTCAGATCGTGGCGCAGTTACAAGGAACCTTAGGCACAGAAGCTGCCTTGGCAATAGAGCAGGCGGTTGCCCAGTCTCGCATTGAAGAGTCGGGGGTTCTGCCCACAATTCTTGGCTTTATTGCCCTTGTAATCGGTGCAACGACCGTATTTGCGCAGATGCAGTTCTCGCTGAATACCATTTGGGGGGTTAGAGCGAAGCCAAATAGCAACAGCGCACTTATTTTTATCAAAAACCGTTTGTTATCGTTAACCGTTGTACTGTCTATCGGCTTTATTTTGCTGGTGTCGCTAGTGCTTGGAGTGGTGCTTCGCGGCATGCTAGACGCGACAAACGACCTGTTGCCATTTGCAAGCCTACTAACCACCACCGCCGAGTCGTTAATATCACTTGCCATGGTCGCTCTGCTGTTTGCGACTATTTTTAAAGTGCTGCCCGATGTAGTGCTTCGCTGGCAGGATGTATTCATTGGTGCGGTGGTGACAGCAGTGCTGTTTACCATTGGTCGCAGTGTTATTACCATTTACCTCGCCTACACGGCCACGGCATCCACCTATGGTGCGGCGGGTTCGGTGGTTATGATTTTACTATGGGTATACTACAGCTCGCTTATCTTACTCTTTGGTGCAGCGTTCACGCGCTCGTTGCTACTACGACGTGGGCGTCCACTGGTGCCCCGCAATAGCGCTGTTCTGGTTAAGCATGAGCTGCTTTAACGACGGAGGAGTTTGTCATGGCCCATTGCTGCGTACGTGCCTACATAACAGGAAAAGTGCAGGGAGTATGGTACCGGCGTGCCACTCAAGAGCAGGCATTGATGCGTGGCTTAACCGGCTACGCTAAGAACCTGCCTGATGGCAGGGTTGAAGTGCTAATGTGCGGGCCCTCTTCAGCCGTTGCCGAGCTTAGCCAATGGCTTTGGCAGGGCCCAGAAGGGGCGCGGGTGACCCATGTCACACTTGAAACACTGGATGCTCATCACCACGCTCCTGACCACTTTTCGACCTATTAGGCACACGTTTAGTGTGCCTAGCTGGCAAGTTAGTGATTCTCTGTCTGCCACGCACGAATATTGTCGGCGGTTAAGCCGACGATGTTTTGCCGTGCTTCGGGCGTGATCCACGCGTTGTGCGGCGTTACGATCAGATTGAGGGGTTCTGCATTCGCCAGCGCATCTAATAGTGCGTGTCCATCTTTGGGTGGTTCGACAGGTAGCACATCGACGGCTAGACCACCGATGCTACCGCTACGAAGCGCTTCCAGCGCGGCTTCTTCATCAATAATACCGCCACGAGCGCAATTGACGATTAGCAGTGACGGCTTTGCTTTCGCTAGACGCTCTTTATTGAGAAGGTGCTTAGTAGCATCGTTCAGTGGGCAGTGCAGGCTAATCACATCTGCCGAGGGCAGTAGGTCATCCAGCGAAGGTCGCTGATCGTTTTGCTCGTTGCCAGGACGGGCGGCAAATGTGACCTGCATACCAAACGCCTCTGCAAGCCGAGCCACTTCAGACCCCAGCTCTCCTTGACCCACCATCACCAACTGCTTGCCAGCAAGCTGGAGTGTTGGGTGATCTTGTAAGCAGAAAAAATCACTCGCTTGCCATTTCCCATCGGCAATATCCGCTTGATAGCGGGGTAAGCGATTCGCCAGTGATAACATCAGCATCAGCGTGTGCTGCGACACACTAGCGGTGCCATAGGCCGACACGTTTTTAACTGTAATGTTGTGGGCTTTGGCAGCATCTAGGTCAATGTTATTCAAGCCAGTGGCCAGCACGCAGATCAATCGTAACGAAGGAAGCTGTGAAAGCGTCTCAGCATCCAGCCTTACTTTATTGACGATGGCAATTTCGGCATCTGCTAGGCGTTCACGCGCCTGCGCTGTGGTGCTTTGCTGATGTATTTCTAAGTGCGTGACGGCATCACGAATAGCCGTCAAATCAATGTCAGGGCCAAGGCTTTGGGCATCCAGTATGACCGCATTGGGCATTTTATTTCTCCATTAACTGCCGAAAGCCGCTTGGCCTTGCTCGGCAGGGGGCACAAAAGGGTATAATGACCGCTCTATCGACCGCAGTCTTGGAATTTATCTCGACAGGCCACATATTGTCAGCCTGGTAACATTAAGTTTGCCACGACACTGTCAACATAAAACCTGTCGGAGTTGAGCTTTTCAGGAGCCATCAACATGCCCATCTATGAGTACGAGTGCAAGGCCTGCGGCCATCGCATGGAAAAACTTCAGAAAATTAGCGCCGATCCGTTAACAAGCTGTCCTGCGTGTCAGCAAGATGATCTAGAGCGCTTGGTCTCAGCAGCCGGGTTCCGCTTAGCGGGTGGCGGTTGGTACGAAACTGATTTCAAAACAGGTAGCAAAAAGAATTTAGCTGCCGACGGTCAAGCAGCGGGTAGCGCGAAAGGCGATGTCGGCAGCACGTCAACGAAAAAAGGCGCCGCGGCGTAGCCGCGGCTGTCAGGGCCTTTAAAGGCTAAAGACAACTTAATTGCCACGAAACAGAACAGGATGTGACATGCGCAGCCATTATTGCGGCCAGCTTAACGAAACATTGGTGGATCAAACGGTCACCGTTTGCGGTTGGGTTCACCGCCGTCGTGACCACGGTGGGGTTATCTTTCTCGACATGCGTGACCGTGATGGTATCGCTCAGTTTGTCGTAGACCCCGATACCGCCGAGGCGTTTGCTAATGCCGACCGTGCACGCAGCGAATATGTTCTGCGCATTACTGGTCGTGTTCGGCTGCGTCCTGAAGGCACCCAGAACCCCAACATGCCCACCGGCATGATTGAAGTGCTGGCCAAAGAAGTTGAAGTACTGAATAGCGCAGCGACACCGCCTTTCCAGCTTGATGAGCATGGCAAAGTCGGTGAAGAAGTGCGTCTGAAACACCGCTATATTGATCTACGCCGCCCGGATATGATCGAAAAACTGCGGCTGCGTTCGCGTATTTCTCATAACGTACGTGCTTACCTAGAAAACCAAGGCTTTCTAGATATTGAAACGCCTGTGCTGACACGAGCCACGCCTGAAGGTGCCCGGGACTACCTCGTGCCTAGCCGTACTCACGCGGGCAGCTTCTTTGCACTGCCACAGTCTCCCCAGCTGTTTAAGCAGCTGCTGATGGTGGCGGGTTTTGACCGCTACTACCAAATCGCAAAGTGCTTCCGCGATGAAGACCTGCGCGCTGACCGTCAGCCTGAATTCACACAGATCGATATCGAAGCCTCTTTCGTGGAAGAAGACGACATCATGGGCATTACCGAAGCCATGATTCGTCAACTGTTCCAGGAAGTGCTGAGCGTCGAACTGCCGGAATTCCCGCGAATGACTTGGCAAGAAGCCATGGATCGCTTTGGTTCGGATAAACCCGATCTGCGTATTCCGCTGGAGCTCACCGACGTTGACGACCTGATGCAGCAGGTTAGTTTCAATGTGTTCTCAGGGCCGGCCAAGGCAGAAGATGGCCGCGTGGCGGCTCTTAAAGTACCGGGTGGTGCCAAGCTTTCCCGTAAAGAGATCGACGAATACACCAAGTTCGTAGGTATCTACGGTGCTAAAGGCCTTGCCTGGATCAAAGTGAACGAGCGTGCCAAAGGGCTAGATGGCCTGCAGTCGCCGATCGTTAAGTTCATGGAAAACGTGGTCGAAGAGCTGCTTGATCGTGTCGGCGCTGAAGATGGTGACATTATCTTCTTCGGTGCGGATAAAGCGCGTATCGTCAACGAAGCCATTGGCGCGCTGCGTGTCAAGCTGGGTGCCGACCTGAACCTTTACACTCAAGCCTGGGCGCCGCTGTGGGTCGTTGACTTCCCCATGTTCGAAGCCGACGACAATGGCCGTCTAAGCCCGCTTCACCACCCGTTTACAGCGCCCTCCTGCTCGCCGGAAGAGCTGAAAGCAGACCCGGCTAGCGCGCTTTCTCGCGCTTATGACATGGTGCTTAACGGTACCGAACTGGGCGGCGGCTCTATCCGTATTCACAATCAAACCATGCAAAGCACCGTGTTTGATATTTTGGGGATTGGCGAAGAGGAAGCGCAAGAGAAGTTCGGCTTCCTGCTGGATGCCTTGCAGTACGGCGCACCGCCCCATGGCGGCTTGGCCTTCGGTCTGGACCGCTTAGTCATGCTCATGGCTGGTGCGAAAACCATTCGTGAAGTCATCGCCTTCCCGAAAACCCAAAGTGCTGCTTGTTTGATGACCGATGCACCGGGTGAAGTCAGCGCTGATCAGCTCAAAGAGCTGAACATTCGCTTACGCCAAAAAGCCAAAGCGGAAGCAGCGGGCGAGTAAGACCGCCTTCACGTTTTGACGAGTACAACACCGACGCTTAGCGTCGGTGTTTTTGTTTTAGGCAGTGCCAAGAGAAAAATCCATGGACGAAAAACAGCTGGCGACCACGGTCAGAATTTTAGGCATTGACCCAGGCTCACGTATCACCGGTTACGGCGTGATTGATCTAATAGGCGTGAAGCCTCGCTATGTGGCCAGTGGCTGCATTCGTACGGCTGATGGTGCACTGGAGCAGCGTTTGGCGCAAATATATGCCGGTATTAGCGAAGTGATTGGCCTGCACCGCCCTGATGCTGTTGCAGTAGAGCGGGTTTTTATGGCTAAAAATGCTGATTCGGCCCTCAAGCTAGGCCAAGCCCGCGGCGCAGCATTGGTTTGTTTGGCTAACCATGGGCTGAGTATCGCGGAGTACGCCGCTCGGCAGATTAAGCAAGCGGTAACCGGGCAGGGCGGCGCTGATAAAAGCCAGGTGCAGCATATGGTCACCACGCTGCTCGGCCTGTCGGCGACACCCCAGGCAGATGCCGCCGATGCACTAGCCATTGCACTGACCCACGCTTTTGCTGGCAACGCCCTGGTGGCGGCGACTCCTTCACGCAGTAAGCGCCGCTCATCAGGGCGATGGCGGCTCTAGGCATTACTGGTCATCTGTACAGAGTGGCTTTATAGTGGCTGCTGTTTTGATTGGCTGCGAGGCATATAATGATTGGACGTTTAACCGGCCTGTTGTTGGAAAAACAGCCGCCCTGGATGGTGGTAGATGTGCATGGCGTTGGTTATGAGCTTGAAGCCTCCATGAACACCTTTGTAGCGCTGCCCGCTCCCGGCGAGCAGGTGTCACTCTATACCCATCTCACCATCCGTGACGATGCGCATTTGCTCTATGGGTTTGGGCGAGAGCATGAGCGAGCGCTGTTTCGCGCCTTGATCAAAGTGAATGGCGTAGGGCCGAAACTTGCGTTAGCGATCCTGTCGGGTATGGATGAAGATGCCTTTATGCGCTGTATCAGAGATGACGACAGCAAAGCGCTGACAAAACTGCCAGGCGTTGGTAAAAAAACGGCGGAACGGTTGATTATCGAAATGCGTGACCGCTTTCCTGAGTGGGAGCATGGCAACGATGCGCCGTTGGCTCTTGAAGCGACAAGCGTGCGAGCTGCTCCAAGGGATCATTTGGCGGATGCCGAAGCAGCCCTGGTGAGCTTGGGTTATAAGCTGACAGAAGCGACGAAAATGTTAGCCGACGTCGACCCCAATCAAACTACCGAAGCTTTGATCAAAGCCGCGTTAACCAAACGCATGTCCGGTTAGACCAGCACGAGTGCAATAGCGTGTACTCATTAGTCAGCACTCTAGAAGAGTCTTTATGTTAGAACACGACCGATTAATTGCCGCTGAGCCAGAGCAGGGCGAAGTGCGCATCGACTATGCTATTCGTCCGAAACATCTCAAAGACTATATTGGCCAGCCTCGGGTTCGCGAACAGCTTGAGATTTTTATTGGAGCAGCCAGGCTACGCGAAGAGAGCTTAGACCACACGCTGGTGTTCGGACCGCCAGGCTTAGGTAAAACGACGTTGGCGAATATTATCGCTACTGAAATGGGCGTGGGACTTAAATCTACTTCTGGCCCGGTGCTGGAGCGCGCGGGGGATCTCGCCGCTATGCTGACCAATCTTGAACCGGGCGATGTGCTGTTTATCGATGAAATCCATCGCCTCTCACCCGTGGTGGAAGAGGTCCTTTATCCCGCGATGGAGGACTTTCAGCTCGATATCATGATTGGCGAAGGGCCCGCCGCACGTTCTATTAAACTTGACCTGCCCAGATTTACGCTGGTGGGCGCCACCACTCGTGCGGGGTTGTTGACCTCACCGCTGCGTGACCGCTTTGGTATCGTTCAGCGTCTTGAGTTTTATAACCTGGAAGAGCTGACCGAGATTGTCGCCCGCTCAGCACGGCTACTAGGCGTTGAAACCAGCCATGAAGGTGCCATTGAAGTCGCGCGCCGCTCCCGTGGTACGCCGCGTATCGCCAACCGACTGTTGCGCAGAGTGCGGGACTACGCCGAAATAAAGGGAGATGGCGTTGTAGATGTGACATTAGCGGATGCGGCGCTCAATATGCTAAATGTCGATCACCACGGTTTGGATCACATGGACCGCCGTTTACTGCTGGCGATGATCGACAAATTCGATGGTGGCCCGGTGGGCGTTGACTCACTCTCTGCCGCCATCGGTGAAGAGCGCGATACCATCGAAGATGTGATTGAACCTTATCTGATTCAGCAGGGGCTAATGATGCGTACACCAAGAGGCCGTGTGGTGACTCGTCAAGCCTGGCTGCACTTTGATAAGACGCCCCACGAACAGTCAATTGATGTTGAGGGAGAACGTCGGCCATGACGGGCGAATTTAGCATACCAGTGCGTGTTTACATGGAAGATACTGACGCCGGTGGAATTGTCTACTACGTTAACTACCTGAAGTTTATGGAACGGGCGCGCAGCGAGTGGCTAAGAGAATTAGGCCTTAACCAGCAAACGTTGCTAGACGAAGGTACGCAGCTAGTGGTATACCGCATGGCCTGCCACTATGCCAAACCCGCACGATTGGATGAGGCACTGACGGTAACTGCCAACATTGCGGAAAAAGGTCGTTGCCGGATGACATTTGAACAACAGGTTCGGCGCGACGAGGAACTCTTGTGCTCCGCAACAGTCGAGATAGCCTGCTTAAACGCTACGACACTGCGTCCAAAAGCGTGGCCATTGTCGCTTAACACCACACCCCAGTCGAAAACGACATTAATTGATTGATGAGGGCAACTGTGAACGATAACACCATGTCCATTCCCCACTTAATAATGAGTGCCAGCGTTGTGGTACAGCTGGTCATGCTGCTCCTAGTGGTGGGGTCAATCCTCTCATGGGTGGTGATCTTTCAGCGTAGCATTGCGCTACGCCGAGCCAAGCAAGAGTACAACCAGTTTGAAGAGTCGTTTTGGTCAGGTGTTGACCTAAACGAGCTCTACCGCGAAATTCCCGCTGATGACCCTCGTCATGGAGCGGAGCACATTTTCCAGGCAGGTTTTCGGGAATTTAACCGCCTGATGCCTAAAACCCGCAGTGCCGATACGGTACTGGAAGGTGTCCAGCGCAGCATGCGAGTCGCCTGGTCGCGGGAAGAAGACCGCCTGACCCAACATCTTGTTTTTCTGGCAACGGTTGCCTCCGCCAGCCCTTATATCGGCTTATTTGGTACGGTATGGGGCATTATGGGCTCATTCCAATCGCTTTCCATGACCCAGCAAGCCACACTAGCGACCGTTGCACCCTGGATTGCAGAAGCGCTGATTGCCACGGCAATGGGACTTTTCGCAGCGATTCCCGCTGTTATTTTCTACAACCGTCTATCCAATAACGCTTCTCGCTTACTGGGTAAATATGAAGACTTTGCTGAAGAGTTTCACGCAATCTTGCACCGTAACTTGCAAGGACGTGACGGCAAACCTAGCGCTAGTTAAGGGAGTCTGCCATGCAAGGTCCGTTCAATCGTAGCGGCAAAAGCAAGCCGATGGGGGAGATCAACGTTGTCCCTTTTATCGACGTGATGCTGGTACTGCTTGTCATTTTTATGATTACTGCTCCCATGCTGACACAAGGCGTTCAAGTAGATCTGCCTCAGGTCACCTCTGAGCCTATTGAAACCCAGGAAGATAATGACCCGATCATCATCTCGGTAGATCGCGATGGCGGCTACTTTATTACTCTGGGAGAAGATTCGACGGCGGTTTCTCTGGAGCAAATGTCGGAGCGAGTGACTGCTATTCTTCAGCGTCGTCCCGGTACGCCTGTGATGGTGCGCGGAGATCGCAATGTGCCTTATGGCCAGATTGTACTGCTGATGAGCACACTGCAGCGCTCGGGTGTCGCCAACGTAGGGCTGCTCTCAGAGCCGCCCCAAGATGGTTAAGGGCGAGTCGCACATGGCTGTAAAACCACCGCGTGACCCTCAAGACGTTGGCTACACGTGGCCAACGATTTTGGCTGTTGCCGTGCACTTGCTCGTGGTTATCTTTAGCTTGGTCAAGCTGCCCAGCATGTCGGCGGAACCAGACTCTTCTTCGATCGTACAAGCGACGTTCGTGAGCACGGAAACGTTCACTGATCAGGCCCAGCAAGTCACTGAGCAACAGGCCGCAATGAACAATGCCTCTGAACCCGAAGAGCCCGATCCAGAGCCGCCTAGCGATGAGCCTTCCGCGGCGGAGCAGCAAGCTGCCGCCGAGGCAGCCCAGCGCGAAGCAGAAGCTGAGGCAGCGGAACAGGCTCGCGCGCTAGAACAAGCCCAAGCAGAAGCTGAAGCCGAAGCCGAAGCCCAGCGTCGCGCAGAAGAAGCTGAGCGATTAGCCGAACAGCAAGCGGCAGAAGCCCAGGCACGTGAAGCGGAAGAGCAGCGTGCGCAGGCAGAGGCCGAAGCCCAGCGCCAGCGTGAAGCGGAAGCAGAGCGTGCACGGGCGGAAGCCGAGGCTCAGCGCCAACGTGAGGCTGAAGAGCAACGCGCTCGGGAAGAAGAGGCCCAACGTGCCCGTGAAGCAGAAGCCCAACGCCAGCGCGAAGCGGAAGAACAACGTGAGCGTGAAGCCGAAGCACAGCGCCAGCGGGAGGAAGAAGCTCGTCGCCAACGGGAAGCGGAGGAGCAGCGCGCTCGCGAAGCAGAAGCCCAGAAACAGCGTGAAGCAGAAGAGCGTCGTGCTGCTGAGGCAGCCGAAGCGGCCATGCAACGTCAGTTAGCAGGCGAGGCAGAAGCGGCCGCTAATGCACAGCAGGCCCAACAGGCGGCAAACAGCTTTATTAACATTGTCCGGCGTGCTGTAGAGCAAGCGTGGGTTATCCCTCCAGGAGCGAGCAACGCAATGAGTGCTACGATACAAGTGAGGCTTGGTCCATCGGGTGAGCTACTAGCGACCTCTGTCGCTTCATCCAGCGGTGATAGTGCTTTTGATCGCTCAGCTATGCAGGCGGTGGAACATGCAGCACCGTTTGGCGAGTTACGTGACTTGCCAGCGGAACAGCAGCGTACTTTACGTCAATTTAATCTGCGATTTACCCCGGGGGATGTTCGCTGATGCAAACGTTAAGCAAAGTGTGGTTTTTTTGCATACTGCTACTAATCAGCAGCGTAGCAAGCGCCAATTTAACCATTGAGATAACGCGTGGTAGCGATCAGGCGTTGCCTATCGGGGTCGTGCCATTCGCAGGCAGCGAAGGCCTACCTGAAGATGTCGCGCAAATTGTACAAGACGACCTTGAACGTAGCGGATTTTTCGCACCGCTAGAGCGTAGTGCTATGTTCGACCGTCCAAGCCAAGCGTCTGACGTAGAGTTTGGCACTTGGAGATCGCTGGACGTGCGTTATCTCGTCGTTGGGCGCGCGCAGCAGACAGGCAACGGTTATGAGTTGCAGTTCGACCTGGTCGATATTAGCGGCCAACGTCCCATGATCAGTGAAACCGTGACTGCCAGTGGCAACGACCTTCGTGGTGCGGCGCACTACATCAGTGACCAAATTTTCGAGGCGATTACCGATATTCGCGGCGCTTTCTCAACCCGCATTGCTTACGTTACGGCTCAGGGCCTAGGCGATAACATGCAGTTTGGGTTGTATGTGGCTGATGCCGATGGCCGTCGAAGCCAGCAGGTGCTGACCTCGGATCAGCCCATTATGTCGCCCGCTTGGTCGCCGGATGGCCGCAAGCTGGCGTATGTCTCTTTCGAAACAGGCAAGGCGTCTATCTACATCCAAGACGTTAATACAGGTCAGCGCGTTCAAGCCACCTCATTTGGTGGTATCAATGGTGCGCCAACATGGTCGCCAGATGGCCGTCGTATCGCCATGTCGTTATCCAAAGACGGTCAGCCAGAAATTTACGTGCTGGACGTAGCTAACCGTTCGCTGGACCGTATTACTAACAGCAACAGTATCGATACCGAGCCCGCGTGGTCTCCTGATGGTCGTAGCTTGATTTTTACGTCGGATCGCAGCGGTGGCCCGCAGATTTATCAAACCTCGTTAGGCAGTGGAGAGACCAACCGACTGACCTTTACGGGCAACTACAACGCCCGTGCACGCTTTTCGCCAGACGGTGAAGAAATCTTTTTGATTCACCGTTCCAGCCGCGGTTTTCAAGTGGCGAAGCAGAATCTTGAGAGTGGCCGCTTAGTGGTATTAAGCGAATCAACAAGAGATGAATCTCCTAGTGTTGCGCCGAACGGGACCATGGTAATCTTCGCTACCCAACAGGGTGGTAGCGGAGTACTAAGTGCCGTTTCAGCCGATGGCCGCTCGTCATTTAGGTTGCCCGCAGCACAAGGTGATGTACGTGATCCCGCGTGGTCACCTTTCTTAAATTAATAGATGAACAGCACTAACTTCTGTTTTCAGGCAAGGAGTCTGATTATGCAACTTAAGCCGTTGGCTCGCTCATTAGCAGTCGCTTTATCTATCGTAGTTATCGCTGGCTGTTCCAGCACCGGCGGAACCCAAGACGGAGACTCGTACGGAAGCCAGGATGGCAGCAGTATGGGGTCTAGCACGTCTGGTGTTGGCACTAGTGGTCAGTATGGCTCAACGTCAGGTTCTGGCGCTGCTGGTCAGCAGGCGGATTCTCGTATTCCTGAAGTACGCACTATTTACTTCGATTACGATCGCGATACCATTAAGAGCGAATACGAATCTGTGGTAATGGCTCATGCGCGCTACCTGCGTGCTAACCCGAACGCCCGTGTTGTTCTTCACGGTCACACCGACGAACGCGGTACCCGTGAATACAACATGGCGCTAGGTGAGCGTCGTGCGGGAGCCGTACAGCGTTTCCTGAATATTCAGGGCGTATCACCTTCACAAATGAGCGTGGTTAGCTACGGTGAAGAGCGTCCGGCAGTGAGTGGCCAAAACGAAAGCGCCTACTCGCAAAACCGTCGCGTCGTCTTTAACTACTGATAGTATTGGCGTGCCCTGGCACGCCAACTGTATCACTCGGAGCTATCATGAATCACAGTCTCAAACGCTATTTTGAGAGGCTGTGCGGTGCGGGAGCCATAGCGCTCCCGCTGTCCGTATTGCCTTTATCCCTTCTGTCAGCATCCGCCTTGGCGCAGCAGCCGCTGGTCCAAGACCTCTCCTCAGGTTCGTCCAATAGCTTTTATCAGCAAACTCAGCGGCAAGAGTCGTCAGGCGGTAATCTTGTCCTGTTTAACCAAGTGCAAGAGCACCAGCAGGAAATTCAACAGCTGCGTGGCCAGATTGAAGAACTGCGTCACCAGTTAGAGCAACTGCGAAACCAATCGCAGCAGCAATACCTGGATATTGAAGACCGCTTGATGAGCAGCGCGCCCAGTCAAATTGAGCAGGCAACGCCTCAAGTTGAGCCAGAAGTAGCGGAGCAGGTTGTGCAAGCGCCTTCCGCCCGTAATGTAAGTGAAGACGCACAAGCGGCTTATCAAGCTGCATTTGCCCACGTTCAGGCGCGCCAGTTTGAAGATGCTATTGCGGCCTTTGAGTCCTTTGTGGCCGACCACCCAGAAAGTAGCTTGACGGCGAACGGCCATTACTGGCTGGGCGAACTTTATGCTGCAGAGGGTGAGTTAGATGCAGCTGATCAAGCCTTCACGCGCGTTATTGAGCAGTACAACGGTAGTACCAAAGTACCCGATGCACTCTACAAGCTCGGCTTGGTTAAGGCGCGTAAAGGCGAAGCAGAGCGTAGCCGCGAGCTGTTGGAACAAGTGCGGGATGACTATCCCCAAAGCAGTGCCGCTGGGTTGGCCAATGACTTCTTACGCCAGTCGGCGGGTTAATACCGTTTACTTTTTTAGCTTCAAGGAAACCTCATGAGCTGCAAAATCGACTATCAACCAGCGCCCAATCTGCTAGAAAATCGCGTCGTGTTGGTAACCGGTGCGGGAGATGGGATTGGCCGCGCGGCGGCATTAACCTATGCCCGTCATGGGGCTACCGTTATATTGCTAGGCCGCACTATTGCTAAACTTGAACGCGTTTATGATGAAATTGAAGCGGCTGGCGGGCCACAGCCGGCTATTTTTCCGCTCAATTTTGAAGGGGCGACACTCAAAGATTTTCACGATATGGCAGAAACGCTGGATAAAGAGTTTGGCCGTCTAGATGGGTTATTGCACAACGCTGGGCTGCTTGGCCGCATTACTCCGTTCGAGCAGTATAATCCCGAACTGTGGAGTCAGGTAATGCAGGTCAATATCAATGGTCCCATCTGGATGACTCAAGCGCTGCTGCCATTGCTCCAGGCGTCTGATGATGCATCGGTTATCTTCACTTCCTCCAGCGTTGGCCGTAAAGGGCGAGCGTATTGGGGTGCCTATTCTGTGTCAAAATTCGCCACAGAAGGATTTATGGAGGTGCTGGCTGATGAATTAGAGAATCAGACGAATGTTCGGGTGAATACGCTGAATCCAGGTGCTACGCGTACCCAAATGCGCCGCACTGCTTACCCAGGTGAAGATCCGTTTACACTGCGTACGCCTGAAGAGGTCATGCCCACTTACCTATGGCTGATGGGGCCTGATAGTAAAGGCGTTAGCGGCCAGAAGTTTGATGCCCAGCCGCCACGCGTCTAACGTTTCCACACTGGCGAAGGCTAATCAGTGCGGTGGTCATGAAGAGCGGCTACCAGCTCATCACACGTTGTAAACCACAGGTCGGCAGGCCAGCTCTGGTAGTCGTCTTCTTCACTGATATAGCCATAGCCCACGGCGACAGCCGTCATACCGGCTGCTTTAGCCGCTTGCATATCGCGAACATGGTCGCCGATATACCAGCACGCCTCGGGGGAAACACCGAGGCGTTTAGCTGCTTCCCAAAGCGGCTCAGGCGCAGGTTTTTTAACACTTAAGTCATCAGCGCAGAGCAGCGCCCCTGGCGTTAGCGCCAGCGCTTCCAAAAGCGGCAAGGTATAGCGCCGCGGTTTATTAGTCACAATTCCCCAAAGTCGCTCTTCACTGTGCCACTGCGTTAGCCACTCATTTAACGGCTCGAAAAGCTTGCTATGGACCGCCACCGCTTGCTCGTAAGCATCCAGCAAGAACTGCCTTGCCTCATCATGCTCGTCACTACCGCTTTCAAGGCCAAGCGCCAGCGTGACCAGGGCGCTGCCACCATTAGACACTTGCCCACGTATTTCCTGGAACGGCAGGGCCGCTAAGCCGTGATGGGCTCTTAACGCGTTAGTTGCGGCAGCCAAGTCGGGGGCGGTATCTACCAATGTGCCATCTAAATCAAACAGTATCGCCTGGGGGGAGGGTATCAACATTTACTCGCTCGCTTTGCGGCAGTACATCATGTAATTGACGGATACATCATGAGGAACCAGACGATAGTGCCGTGTAATAGGGTTATAAGTAAGTCCCGTTTGCTCACGCACCTCAAGAGATGCCGTACGCGCCCAGTTCGCCATTTCGGAAGGGCGAATAAACTTGGCGTAGTCGTGGGTACCACGGGGCAGCAGCTTCAACACGTATTCGGCCCCTAGGATGGCAAAGGCGTAAGACTTCGGTGTGCGGTTAAGCGTTGAGAAAAATACATAGCCTCCAGGGCGAACCAGTGTACTGCAGGCACGGATAACCGAAGCGGGGTCGGGTACATGCTCCAACATCTCCATGCAGGTCACCACATCGTAGTGCCCGGGCTCTTCAGCGGCTAAACCTTCAACGCTGATATGCCGGTACTCTACCGTAACGCCACTCTCTTCAGCGTGAAGCCGCGCCACCCCTAGCGGTGCTTCCCCTAGGTCAATGCCCGTCACGCTGGCTCCTCGATGGGCCATCGATTCGCTCAAAATACCGCCACCGCAACCTACATCCAGCACTTTCTTACCAGCCAGCCCAGCCCGAGCATCGATAAAGTCCAAGCGCAGAGGGTTAATATCGTGAAGCGGTTTAAATTCGCTCTCTGGATCCCACCAGCGACTGGCAAGTGCTTCAAATTTCGCAACTTCTGCGGCATCGACGTTGTCTTGATAGCGGCGAGTGGTGCTATCCTGAAGTGTCACTGACATGGTGTAACCCCCATCGGCAGTTGGTCTTGAGTGAAATGAATATGGTTTGCCATTTCGCGGTGGTTAGCGGCAAGGTGGCATCCACTCAAACGTTGAGTATTATGGTTATTCTAACCACTCCTAACGCGAAACGCATGGAAAGGAACTCAGCATGACGCCTAACACTTTATTTTATCGGCGCTTATTGGCCAGGGAGAGCATCTGAATGCGTGTATTGCTGCATGGTAGTGAATTAAGCGCCGCAACTGCGGCGGCGGCGCTTGCTTGGGTAGGTCATCACGTTGACTGGTTACTCCACGAGAGCGTTCCCTGGCCAACGCTGGCCAGTGCTGACTGGCTACGCCGAGAACCATCGCTGATGGCACAGATTGAGCAAGCCATGGCAGCAGGCAACTTAACCATCGTTGCTACTCCTGACGTCTCTGAAACGCCTGATATTGTTTGGTTAGCGCTTTCTCCTAGTCAGCGTCAGTCAGCCAATTCGCTTTTACAACACCCAATGTTTCAGGAGTACAGCGGCGCGGTGCTGGTCAATAATTCAACATTCCCAGTGGGCGAGACCGAGCGTTTGCATTCGCTAATGGGACACCAGCATAGCCGTGTGGCACTGCCTGACACTCTGGAAGAAGGGCGAGCCTGGCTCTCTTTTACTCGTCCAGTGCGCTGGCTGCTCGGGTGCGATGACGCCATGGGTGAGCAAATGACAAGAGAGCTACTGCGTGCCTTCAATCGTCGTAGCGAAGTGTTTCAATGCATGCCTTGTCGTGCCGCTGAACTGACCAAGCTGGCCATCAATGGTATGTTGGCTACCCGTATCAGTTATATGAATGAAATTGCAGGTCTTGCCGATACGTTAGGAGTGGACGTTGAGCATGTACGCCAGGGTATGGGCGCAGATACGCGGATAGGGTTTGAGTACCTTTATCCAGGATGTGGCTTTGGTGGCCCTAACTTCTCGCGTGATTTGATGCGCTTAGCCGATGTTCAGTCATCCAGTGGTCGCTACTCGGCGCTGCTTGAGCAGGTGATGGACATCAATGAGCAGAAAAAAGAGACGCTGTTCAGAAAGTTGTGGGGATTTTTTGAGGGTGATTTAGCAGGCAAAACGGTAGCGATATGGGGTGCCGCGTTCAAACCAGGCACCGCCCGGATTGATCATGCACCGGTGTTAACGCTGCTTGAAGCGCTCTGGGCACAGGGAGTCACGGTCAAACTACACGACCCGGCGGCTATTCCAGCGCTCTACTCGGCGGTTGGGCAGCGGAATGATTTAATGACGTTCGAGGATGATCCTTATCTTGCCTGCCAGGGTGCAGACGCCCTGATGCTAGTGACCGAATGGAAAGCCTACTGGAATCCTGACTGGCACCGCTTAGCCTCACTGCTACGCGAAAAGCTAATATTGGATGGACGCAATATCTACGACCCCACTTTTGTAGCCAGCTGCGGCTTACATTATCGGGGAATTGGACGACGCGCCGATCCAACGACGCCCTAAGGAAAACATATGTCCGATGTCACTTCATCTCAGCGTATTGTTCCCGACGTGGATCAAAGCCTGACAGCACAGCACTTACGCCATCGCAGGGGGCCGCGATTATGGCCGCTTTGGCTCGTATTGATTCTGTTGATGTTGCTATTAGGCGCAGCAGCAGTAGGGGTTTGGTACGAAAGAGAGAGGTTGCTAGCAGAAGTGCATCGTGTGAGTGGTGAGGTGTCTAATCTTCATGCAAGGCTCGACTCCGATGACACAGAGGCCCAAGATGCGATAACCTTTGTACAAGCTCAGATATCCACTCTATTCCAAGAGCAGGAGCAGCTGGCTGTGGCATTGACTAATACGCGTGAAGAGCTCTACGGGCTTCTCACAGAAAATGAAGAGCTTGTATCAAATGAGGCCCTTGAGACATTTTCACAACGATTCGAGCAATTTCAGGAGCAAGCAGCCCTTCGTGATAGCCAGCTAGCCGCTATTCGGACATCGCTAGATGCCTTAGAGCAAGCGGGTACCTCTGGTAGGCAAAATTTAGTGGAGGAGGTTACTCATTTAGAGGGGGTCATCAACCAGCGGCTCGATACCATGGAGCGCCAGGTAGCCAGCGACCGAACCGCTACTGAAGAGCAGTTGAGTATCTGGCGGGAAAATGTCGAGCAGCAGTTAACGCAGCTCTCTTCTACTGTCGCTGAAGTTAATACTCAAGAAGAGCCTGCTAGCCAAGCTGAATTAACAGCGCTGGAAGCGCAGTGGACCCAGCGCTTAAACACGCTTGAGAGCGACTTACGGCAGGTCCGGCAGGCGCAGCTAGCCTTTAGTGCGCAGATGGAAATGCTGCGCAATTAAATAGCAGCATCACGATGTGGAATAAACAAGCCACTAAGCCGGTGATAGGGTTAGGGATATAACGGTATGGGAAGACAACGGCGGTGGCCTACGGCCAAACAAGTGGCGTATTTACTGGTGCTGCCGCTGATGTCTGCTTCATCGGTCTCTTGGGCCCTTGAAGCAGACATCAGCGGTGTTGATGGGCGTGTGCTAGTTAATATTGAGGCCTATTTAGAAAATATTGAGGCCGACCAGTACACCGATGCCCGCTTGGAAGGTGAAATACGCCAGCGCACGCAAGAAGCCATGCGAGTATATGGCTATTACGAACCTGATATTACTGTCGAGCTAGATCAGCCGCCCATCGCCGTGCGTATTGAATCAGGGCCTCAGGTAGTGATTGAAGTACTCGACATCAGTATTACAGGGGATGCGAACAATGACCCCCCTTTCCAAGACGCGCTTGATGATTTTCCTTTAAAGCAGGGGGAACCGCTGCGTCATGCCCCCTGGGACAGTCTACGTAGCCAGTTTGCCGGTCTAGCTATTGAGCGGGGCTACTTCGACTGGGGGTTTTCAGATCGACGGATGGAAGTGCGCCCTTACTTGGAAAGCGCTCGCCTCTATATGGCCTTTGATAGCGGGCCACGCTATCACTTTGGCGATACATTTATTACGGGCAGCCATATTGAACCTGAGCGGCTGCGAAAAATGCAGACGTTTCGTGCTGGTGAGCCTTACCTAGCGGAATCCCTGGCCCGCTATAATCAGCGTTTAGCTGAAACAGGATGGTTTAGTTCTGTCTCCGTACGGCCCCGGCTGGAAACAGCTCAAGAATTGACAATCGCTCCGCCGAGTGGAGGGTCGCCCTGGTGGAACGAAGCCACTGCATCGCAGCCTGAACGCTCTAGAGTAAGTAGCGCAGCGCTTGCCAGTGCTCTCAGTATTAACAGCCGTGACGATACCCGCTTGCCCATCGATGTCAGTGTCGAACCGGCAGATCGCCACCAGTTTGAGGTAGGTATAGGTTATGCCACAGATGTAGGCCCACGCCTGCATTTTGGCTGGCAGCAGCCATGGATCAACCGGTTTGGTCACAGTCTGGATCATGATCTCTATCTTTCTGCCCCTGAACAGCGTTTTACGGGGGTATACAATATTCCGCTAGAGGACCCGATACGGGATAACTACCGCCTGCAGTATGGCGTGCGCAATATTGACGATGGCGACACAAAATCCTTGGAAGGCACCGTAGAAGTGGCTCGGCGTTGGGAATTTGAGAACCGTTGGGTACAAACGCTCTACTTCCGCACAACGTATGAAGACTTTACCCAGGGCGGCCAAGCTGATGAGGTTTGGCTGTTTTATCCAGGGATTCAGTGGTCGCGAACCCGCACTCGTCCTCAACGTTTTCCTCTGTGGGGCGATCGTCAGCAGTTATCGATTGAGTACTCTGACAGAGCCTGGGGGTCTGACGCCAAATTCACCCGGCTAACCGGCGATACCGAATGGATTCGCACCATCGGCAATGACAACCGCTTTTTAGCTCGATTAAGCATTGGCGCTATCGAGACCGGTGACTTTGACAAGCTTCCGCCATCGCTGCGTTTCTTCGCAGGCGGTGATCGCAGCGTACGCGGTTACTCCTACGAGAGCTTGTCACCGCGTAATGAAGAAGGTCGCTTACGTGGCGGCCAACAAATGCTGACCTCCACATTAGAGTATCAGCGTCGTGTTACGGGAGACTGGTGGGGCGCCACCTTTATTGATACAGGGGATGCGTTCGATAATTGGGGCCCGACTGGCCTTAAAACAGGTGCGGGCGTGGGCGTGCGCTGGGTGTCTCCCGTTGGCCCGATACGTTTCGACATCGCACATCCCTTTGATATCGACGACGCTTTCCGCGTGCACTTTTCGATTGGTCCAGAATTCTAGGAGAGCTCTTTGGCTAAGGTTGATTCAAAAGCGCCCCAAAACCGTCAGATGCTCTCACCTAAGCGCCGTACTTGGTTAGCGTTCTGGAGCCTGTTACGCCTTATCATCGTATTGCCGTTATGGCTGTTTGGGTTAATTGCCTTAGTTGCCGGGGTGGCGCTCTCCCCTTGGGGAACCGGGCAGCTGTTTTCCCAAGGTGAACAACGTGGTTTTTTCACCTACGAGCAGCAAGAGGGCGCGCTACTGGATAGCTTTCGTCTGCAAGGCTTTCAAATGGCTGTTGGTGGCACTCAAATTACGCTAGCGGATTTTGAGCTTGCCTGGGCAGAAGATTGCTTGCTATCCGGTCAGTTATGCTTAGACACGCTACGCGTTGAGGGTGCAGATATTCGCTTAGCTGAAAGCTCAGCAACCGAGGAGCCGCCACAGGAAAGCAATGCACCGTTCAGCATTTATCTGCCGTTTCCGATTGAACTGCGCGATATCGCTCTCAATAACGTACAGCTGACGCTGGCCGACGGTACACAAGTGGGCTGGGAAGCATTTGCTACTTCCATAACCGCCGAGCAGCAGCAAGTCACTATCGCACCTACCACACTGGAAGAGCTTTCTCTCTACTTGCCGCCATCTCCCGGCGTGCTGTTGACGCAAAAGATAGATACATCGCTAAACGCCGCCGGTATAGACGGCGCTATTCAGCTAGCTCAGCCGGCGAAGCCTGCGGCTGACAATGAGGCTATTGCCCTTAGCGAGCGTGAGCGGCTTACGCTTCCCGAGATTCAGCTGCCGATTAACGTAGAGCTGGCATCACTGTTAGTCACTGACGTAACAATAAGTGGCGCTGCTGAGTATCAGGTTGAGCGACTGCTTGTAGAAGCTCGGGCCGAGGGCAGCGACATAACGCTAAGCACTCTGGAGCTTGCCACACCTGATGCTGACGCCACCTTATCTGCCAATGTCACTCTAAGCGGCGACTACCCACTGGATGCTGCGGTTCGTGCAGAACTATGGCTACCCGAATTATTCCCAGCACTTAGCGGTGAGCAGGTGGCACTGAATCTTTCTGGTAGCCTTGCTGACCTGGCCGCGAATCTCAACGCAACCGGGCCCGTGAATGCGTCATTGACTGCACAAGTAGATGCGTTGGCTCCCACGCTCCCATTTGAAGCGCAACTAGAGAGCGACCGTTTGCAGTGGCCGCTAGTTGACAACAGCGAGATTCCAGAGGCGTCATCGGATGAACCTGCCACTACAGCTGAGAGCTACGTGCTAGAAAACCTTAGCCTTGGTGTCAACGGCAGCCTGGAGGCCTATCAAGTAACGCTTGAAACGAATGCCGAAGGCCCACAAGTGCCTGCCACCGCCATCCGTTTGAGTGGAGAGGGCGGTTTAGCCTCTTTCCATTGGTCACCTCTCACCCTCACTATTAATGATAGTGAGCTTAGCAGCGAGGGCCGGGTAAGCTGGGAAGAAGCGATTGAGGTCGATACCAACGTGCGCTTGGAAAATGTAGATCCATCGCTGTTTGTTCCGCAGCTAGCTGGCAATCTAAGTGGCGATATCGTCGCCAGCGTACGCCAGCGCGGCGAGCGCTGGGACATTAGCCTGCCGGAGCTAGATATCCAAGGGCAGCTACAGGAGTACCCACTCACGCTCAAAGCTTCTCTTGAGGCTAACAGCGAACTGGAAGTTGATATTGAAGAGCTGCTCTTTACCCAAGGTGATAACCGTCTAACGGCATCAGGACAACTCAGCCAAGAGGCGATGTCTCTTGAGGCCAATATCGCGCTGAATCAGCTCCAAAGCTTACATCCTGATCTAGCAGGGACATTAACCGGTGATATTCAAGCCCAAGGCAGTTTCTCCCGGCCAGAAGTGGTAGTAGAGCTGAATGGTCGCAGTTTACGCTTTGCTGAAAATAGGCTAACTACGCTCTCTCTGTCGGGTAATGTCGAGGGTCTTGACGACCCCGATCTCAATATCGAACTGGATCTGCAAGGCGTTAATGCAGGTGGGCAAGCGCTAGCGTCGGTCGCCCTTGACCTCACCGGGCGACTTTCCGAGCATGCCTTGCAACT
Organism: Halomonas sp. Ps84H-12; assembly: GCF_024124725.1. Taxonomy (NCBI): domain Bacteria; kingdom Pseudomonadati; phylum Pseudomonadota; class Gammaproteobacteria; order Oceanospirillales; family Halomonadaceae; genus Halomonas; species Halomonas sp. Ps84H-12. Next base: position 64,593 of record NZ_JAMXSJ010000007.1, read on the forward strand.
CAGCACCACAGGCGAAGCCGATAACGTTCTGAGCCAAGCTAATTTGGCCTTAGACGGGCGCTTTAACCAGCAGGCTCAACAGTATCAGGCGCGATTAACCCCGCTGGAAGTTGATTCAGAAGCAGGGGACATTCGCTTGGAAGCGCCGCTGGATATCACTTACAACCTTGCTAACGGCCAGGCACGCTTAACACCTTTCTGCCTGCGTCGGTTGCAGGGTGGCCTCGTATGCTCTGAAGAGCCCATTACCGCGTCATCCGACCAGGGGCGTGCAGTGCTGAGTGTTCGCGAAGTGCCCATGGAGATGCTGGAACCTTTCTTGCCAGAGGAGTGGAGCTTTGAAGGTGATACCACGGCGGATCTAGTAGCCAACTGGGGGCAGGGAGGCGCCCAGTGGCAAGCCAATCTTCAGCTGCTCAGTGAGTTAGCCATCACGGCAGTCAATGATTATGGTCAGCCAGTAGAGCTTCCCACTATTAATCTGGATGCGAAAATTGAAGCCAATCAAGCACAGGCCCAAGCGGATGTACTGCTTGCTCTGTCGGAAGTAGGTGAGCTTACGCTTAATCTAGCGGTAAACGACCCATTGGGTCAGGGAGTGCTTGATGGTCAGCTACGGGCAAATAACATCACGTTAGCTCCCTATCGCCCTATGTTGGTGGGTATGGATGAGCTTGAAGGCGGCTTAAATGGCAACGTGCAAATTGGTGGCACCACAAGCCAGCCTGATTTACAGGGTGAACTAGCCTTACGCAGCCTGCGTATTAGCGGGCCCGATATTCCCATTACTATTGTGGATGGCGAGCTGGCGGTAGCCTTTGATGGCGAAGAGGGAAATATAGACGGTTTTCTCGCTGCCGAGCGAGGCCGGCTTTCGATTAGCGGTAACGCTTATTGGCCTACCGATGAAGCGTGGCGTATTGGCATAGACCTAAACGCAACTCAAGAGCCTTTGTTGGTGGTATTACCGCAGTTCGGTCGCCTGGAAGCCGCGCCAGATATTCGCATTCGTATTACCCCAAAGCGTCTGCAGGTACGGGGCAATGTGGATCTTCCCTGGGCTCGCTTAGAGGTGGGTGATCTACCTTCGTCAGCAACATCGCCAAGCCCGGATGAAATTATCATTACCGAGCGCGATGATCGTGAGGCTGAACGGCAAGCACGTCTTGCGGCAGAGGCTGGGAATGATCCCAGTGCAGCTGATGAACTGGCAGACACCGGTATGGCTCTGGATGTGCTGATTACACTGAATCTTGGGCGCGATATGCAAATTTCCGCCTATGGCCTGGAGTCAGGATTGGGCGGTAGCCTGGAGATTCGTCAGGATAGCGGAGCGCTTCAGCTGTTTGGCGACGTCAACTTAGTAAATGGCCGTTTCCAGGCATTCGGGCAAGATCTATTGATTCGTCGTGGTCAACTGATCTTTAGTGGTCCTCCGGGCTTGCCAGTGCTAGATTTTGAGGCCATCCGCAACCCGGATATCACCGAAGATGATGTGATTGCGGGGCTGCGCGTAACAGGCGATGCCGAACAGCCCAATGTGATGATCTTTTCAGAGCCCGCGATGGACGAGACCCGTGCGCTATCGTATTTGCTACGCGGCCGCGCGCCGGATGCTTCAGGTGGTGGTGTTGATAGCGCACTAACCACTGCGCTCATTGGTATGTCCCTTGGCCGCACCGGTGGGGCCGTTGGCTCTATCGGAGAAGCGTTTGGAATTGATGACCTGACACTTGATACCACCGGGGCGGGTGACGACAGTCAGGTAGCGGTGAGTGGCCAACTGTCTGATGATCTTCGCATTAGCTATGGCGTAGGTATTTTCTCCCCAATTGCAGAACTAACCTTACGCTATACGCTATGGCGGAACCTGTATCTACAGGCGGTGTCTGGTGCTAGCCAAGCCGTTGACCTAATTTACACGTTCACGCGCTCAGGCGATCCTTATATTTATCCGCAGCAATAGAATAGAAGAGGGTGTTATGACGCTATTTACGAAACAGCAAGCACCAGAAGGGCGCGATACCCCCATTGAGACCAGCGACCTTCATACCATTACCGGACACTCTATACACCCACCGTTTCCTGAAGGTTATGAGGAAATTGTATTGGGTATGGGATGCTTCTGGGGGGTAGAACGGCTGTTTTGGCAGCAGCCGGGAGTCTATGTGACGGCAGCGGGCTATGCTGGGGGCATCACGCCCAATCCAACGTACAAAGAGACTTGTACAGGCTTAACAGGGCATACCGAAGTGGTCAGAGTGGTTTATGATCCGAAAAAGGTAAGCCTTGAAAATTTACTGCAAATCTTTTGGGAACAACACGACCCCACCCAAGGAAACCGCCAAGGTAACGATATTGGCAGCCAGTACCGCTCGGCCATTTTCACGACTACGGAGGCACAGCTTGCCGCTGCTCAGAAGAGTGCAGAAGCTTTCCAAGAGGCCCTACAGCGTGCCGATAGAGGCCGTATCACGACGGAAATTAAGCCGCTTGACGTTTTCTATTATGCCGAGGCGTATCACCAGCAGTATTTAGATAAAAATCCAGGCGGTTACTGTGGCTTGAAAGGTACGGGTGTCACGTGTCCGATTGGCTGAGGGGTGAAAAGATGCTTCGTTGTTTGCAACCCCAACGCCTTACGCAGGCTACGTTAGCTGCTGCGGTGTTAGGCTTTTTCAGCATAGGGGCTCACGCTGAGCAAGCAGCCCCGGCAATGCCGCAATCTGTTGACGAGACGCCCTTTGCTAGCGAGCGTGAAGCGGTCATCTGGCGACAGGATGAGTTGAAAGACTTAGAGCGCCTGTTGAGGCAGCTGCGCTTTGACCTAGTGAATAATCAAGATGCTCAAGGTGCCGCCCCCCGACTAGCTGAGCTGCAAGAAAAAGCGACGCAAGCACATTTTTTACCTGCGTTTATCGCAGGTACCCATGGGCGAGGTTCAGATGCGAAACCAGAGATCTGGGAAGAATGGGATCAATTTGCGACGGGCTTCACGGACTTAGAGCAAAAGGTGTCCACGCTTGTGGAAGCAGCTGAGCAGGAAGATTACCGGGCAGCCACACGCGCTTTTTCAGAGGTTGGGTTAAGCTGCCGCAGCTGTCACCGCGCCTACCGTTACAATTAGGGCAGGCGAAGCGCTTAAATCAGTCGCTTGGTTGCACGCGATCAATACGATAAAGGGTCGCCACTTGCTCCAGGCCACTGATGGTGCAGTTTAAGTCTTTAACGCGGCCATCGCTTAGGCCATAAACCCAGCCATGCACTGAAATTTCTTGGCCTCGCTGCCAGGCACGCTGCAGAATTTTGGTTCGACACAGGCTGTTGACCTGGGCTTTCACATTTAGCTCGCACATGCGATCAATCTGATCTTCCATGGGCAGATGCTCTAGCGTGTCGCGGTGGCGGTTGTACTGTTCACGCACTGAGTGCAGCCAGTAATCGACAATGCCGCACTCGCCACCGGTGACAGCAGCCTTGATGCCACCGCATCCGTAGTGGCCAACAATCATGATATGTCTGACTTTAAGAACGTCCACCGCGTACTGCACAACCGATAGGGCATTCATATCGGTGTGATGCAATAAGTTAGCCACGTTACGGTGTACAAAGACTTCACCCGGTGGTAGCGCAATAATCTGGTTAGCCGGTACACGGCTGTCCGAACAGCCAATCCATAGATAGTCGGGGTTTTGCTGGCTAGAAAGGCGTTTGAAATAGTCCGGATCCTCTTCACACATCCGTTCAGCCCAAACGCGATTATTATCCAGCAGCGTAGCAATTTGATCAGACATCGAATCTCCGTGAGATAACATTATTCAGGGGTTGAGGGAGCCCATGCGTAGCGCAGCAGCATTTTTGTTACAAGGTAGGGCGTTTTAACCCCCCTTGCATAGAAGGTCAATCTTAGCGCTTACCTTAGCAGAGGGTAAGCACGGCAGTGGATAGGAGATAACCATGTCAGCGGATGCTGCATATGACTTCGATTTATTTGTAATTGGAGCGGGCTCAGGTGGGGTTCGCGCGGCACGTATGGCAGCAGCTACCGGCGCACGTGTTGCTGTTGCGGAAGATCGCTATTTAGGCGGTACTTGTGTCAACGTGGGCTGTGTACCCAAAAAGCTATACTCGTATGCTGCTCATTTTCATGACAGCTTTGATGATGCGGCAGGTTTTGGCTGGCGGCTGGCCTCACCAGCAACCTTCGATTGGCCTACGTTAAGAGATAATAAAACCAGCGAAATCAAACGGCTTAACGGCATCTACCAGCGCATGCTAGAAAGCGCAGGGGTAACACTGTTTAACGCTCGGGCCCGCGTTGTTGATCCACACACAGTGACACTAACCAATGCAGATGGCGAAGTGAGCGTCAGCGCCGAAAAAATCTTACTCGCGACAGGCGGCTGGCCCTGGGTACCCGAGTTTCCAGGGAGCGATCTTACCTTAACCTCTAACCAAGTATTTGACTTAGATAGCTTTCCTGAAAGGTTTTTAGTACTGGGTGGTGGCTATATTGCCGTCGAGTTCGCCAGTATTTTTAACGGATTGGGCAGCGAGACACATTTGATTTATCGAGGCGACCTGCTTTTAAAAGGGTTTGACCAGGAAGTCCGCGAGTTCACGCGTGATGAAATGGCCAAAAAGGGCGTTAACCTCCATTTTTCTGCCAACATTGCGCGCATTGAACGGACAGAGGGTGCTCTGCAGGTTGAGCTAACCACTGGGGAAACCCTAGAAGTGGATGCGGTGCTTGCCGCAACTGGGCGCAAGGCGAATACAAGCGGCCTGGGTATCGATGTACTAGGGATTGAGCTAAACAGCGAAGGCAAGCTGTCCGTGAATGAGCGTTATGAGACGCAGATTCCTTCAATACTAGCTTTGGGTGATCTAATCGCTGGGCCTGAATTAACGCCCGTCGCCCTGGCAGAGGCGATGCAACTGGTGGATATTCACTTCCATAAAAAAACGCCTAGGCCATTGGACTATGACACCATTCCTACTGCCGTTTTCTGTCATCCCAATATCGGTACGGTAGGCTTATCTGAAGAGGCGGCTAGGGAGAAGTTTTCCAAAATACGGGTCTACCGCACTGATTTCAGAGCCATGAAGCACACGCTTTCCGGTAGCCAGGAGCGCATGTTGATGAAACTGATTGTCGATGACGCCAGCGATGTTGTTGTCGGTGCCCACATGGTAGGTGAAGAAGCAGGCGAGCTGATTCAGGGTATTGCCATCGCCGTTCGAGCAGGCCTTACCAAAGAAGATTTCGACCGTACGGTAGGTATTCACCCCACTGGGGCCGAAGAGTTCGTCACCATGCGAACCCCCGCGCGCTATTAACCTTATTGATCAACAGCAATAGGCGAGCTTCGGCTCGCCTTTTTTGTCTCGCGCATCGGTATCACTGATCTAAACTCTGATGGTAGCCAGAAACTTGATGCTAGAGTACGTAACGCTCGTTTGATAACCAAAAATTATAGAAGATGCGAGGATGAATAATATGGTTTTTGAATTGCTCATAATCAGCTGTTATAATGATTCTCAAATTCGCTACAGCGAAGCATAACCATGAGTACGCCTATTAAGCCTTTTACACCTTCTGCCGAGCTGGCTCGCCCAACCGTTGCTGATGCCGTGGTAGGCCATGCCGAAATGCCGCTTTTTATTCGTAAGCCTAATGCTGATGATGGTTGGGGGATTTACGAACTCATCAAAGCGTGCCCGCCGCTCGATGTTAATTCAGCCTACGCTTATCTGCTGCTAGCAACGCAGTTCCGCGATACCTGTGCTGTGGCTACCAACGAAGAGGGTGAAGTAGTTGGTTTTGTATCCGGTTATGTCAAAGATAATGCCCCTGACACCTATTTTTTATGGCAAATCGCCGTAGGTGAAAAAGCTCGGGGCACAGGTCTGGCACGCCGTCTGGTGGAAGCGATTATGTCGCGCCCTGAACTTGACGACGTTCACCACTTAGAAACCACGATCACCCCTGACAACCAAGCATCGTGGGGGTTGTTCCGTCGCCTAGCTGCACGCTGGCAGGCACCTTTGAACAGCCGTGAATACTTTTCTACCGAACAGCTTGGGGGAGAGCACGACCCGGAAAACCTAGTACGTATCGGGCCATTCCAGACGGACCACATCTAAAGGCCGTCTCGATAGATCGTTTTCCCGCTCGTGTTGCCCTAGCTGTTTTAACTCGCTTAGCTCACATACTTGATAAGGAGGTCGCTAATGCAGACCCAAACACTCGAACGCATGGAATCCAATGTTCGTACCTATTCACGTTCGTTTCCTGTTGTCTTTACCAAGGCACAGAATGCGCGGCTGACCGATGAGAATGGCCGTGAATACATTGATTTTCTCGCCGGCGCTGGCACGCTGAATTACGGTCACAATAATCCCCACCTTAAACAAGCCATGATTGACTATCTCTCCAGTGATGGGGTGGTTCATGGCTTAGATATGTGGACAAGCGCTAAGCGTGACTACCTGGAAACCCTAGAGAACGTCATTCTGAAGCCCCGTGGACTTGATTATAAAGTCCACCTGCCTGGCCCGACCGGCACAAATGCAGTGGAAGCGGCCATCCGTCTGGCCCGTGTTGCTAAAGGTCGCCATAACATTGTGACCTTCACCAACGGCTTCCACGGTGTGACCATGGGTGCCCTGGCAACCACCGGTAACCGTAAGTTCCGCGAAGCGACGGGTGGCATCCCTACACAAGGCGCAAGCTTTCTGCCATTTGATGGCTACATGGGTGAGCATGCCGACACGCTGGACTACTTTGAAAAGCTCTTAAACGATAAGTCAGGCGGCTTAGATATCCCAGCGGGCGTGATTGTTGAAACTGTGCAAGGCGAGGGCGGTATCAACGTCGCAGGCCTGGATTGGCTCAAGCGCCTAGAAAGTATCTGTCATGCGCATGACATCCTTCTCATTGTGGATGATATCCAGGCAGGCTGTGGTCGCACGGGTAAATTCTTCAGTTTCGAGCATGCAGGCATTACGCCAGACATTGTCACTAATTCGAAATCGCTCTCAGGCTTCGGTTTACCGTTTGCACATGTGTTGATGCGTCCTGAACTCGATAAGTGGAAGCCTGGCCAGTACAACGGTACGTTCCGTGGCTTTAACTTAGCGATGGTGACGGCGACCGCAGCGATGAAAAAGTATTGGTCTAACGACACCTTTGCGCGTGATGTTCAGCGTAAAGCGCGTATCGTCGAAGAGCGCTTCCAAAAACTGGCCGCTATGCTGACAGAAAATGGCATGCCGGCGACCGAGCGTGGCCGTGGCCTGATGCGCGGTATTGACGTGGTATCTGGCGATATCGCCGATAAGATCACCAGCCATGCGTTTGAGCACGGTCTCATCATCGAAACCAGTGGTCAGGATGGTGAAGTGGTTAAGTGCCTTTGTCCGCTAACTATTCCGGATGAAGATCTGCTGAAAGCCTTAGATATCCTTGAAGCGTCAGTTAAGTCTGTTATTAAGGCATAGTGTAGCGTTACGCTAAATCGTCACACGCCATTACGTCCCTTACAGGAATAGGCAGCCAACAGCTGGCTGCCACGCAACGGAGCACGTTTATGATCGTTCGTAATCTCGAAGAAGCACGTAAAACAGATCGCCTGGTCACTGCTGAAAACGGTAATTGGGACAGCACGCGCCTTGTTCTGGCCAACGATAATGCAGGTTTCTCTTTCCATATCACCCGCATTTTTCCTGGCACTGAGACACACATTCATTACAAAAACCACTATGAAGCGGTATTTTGTTATGAGGGTGAAGGCGAGGTAGAGACCCTGGCCGACGGCAAAATCTGGCCGATCAAGGCCGGCGACATCTACCTGCTGGACCAGCACGATGAGCACCTGCTGCGCGGCAAGGAAAAGGGCATGACCGTAGCTTGTGTCTTTACTCCGCCAATCACTGGTAACGAAGTCCATCGTGAAGACGGCTCCTACGCAGCGGCAGACGACTAAGCACTACTGTATGCTAAGTACTGTCCGTATGAAAGCAGCCTAGCAAAATGCTAGGCTGCTTTTTTGCTAAGTATTGATCAGCCGACCATCCGGCTGCAGGTACATCCAGTCATCCATGGTGAAACCTAATAGATGCCCACCTACATCAATATCGAGCGGGTAGCGCATATGGTTTGCCAGGTAATAGGCTTTATTTGCTCAAGCAACTGATCAGCTAGGTTCGCATAATATATATTATGTTAAATCAGCTAAACTAGACGAATGAAAAACCGCAGCCATGTTGGACAAGCGGTCACCCTTCTCCTTATCATTCGTGCTCTTATTGTCCAAGGATATCCCTCGTTATGCGCTCAGGTGTTTTATGGCTAATGGCCGGTTTGTCGATGTCGTTTGCAGGCTGCGCAGTGACACAGCCAGAGTCAAATGAGCCGCCGCCGTTAAGCGAGGCGTCTTTTAATACCCGCATCCTTGAGCTTGAGACATCACTGGCCCAGCAGTGCGACGCCTCTACCGCGTTCATTGAGCAGCAGCTCAGCCAGCAGCAGGTACTGACGGCAGATGTTCGTGAGGTGGGCAGCCTGCTGCGCCATTTACGTCAAGAAGTTGCCAGTTTGGAAGCGCGTAGCGAAGATCCCGTCATTATTCGCGAAGAGTGCCGTGTTGAAGAGCCCGAAGATAATAAAACACTGCTTGGCCGCAGCGAATGGGTGGGCCTGCCTAGCATTGGCACCTATTTAAAGGCGCGGGTCGATTCAGGAGCCAATACGTCATCCTTATCTGCTTCCGAAATCACTCGCTTTGAGCGTGATGGTGAAGACTGGGTGCGCTTTAAGCTGGCACTGAATGAAGATGACGTGGTTGTAGAGCAGATTCGCGACGAGTGGATTGAGGCGCCTATTGAACGCCGCGTTAAAATCATCCAAGCATCTGGCGAAGAGTCCCGCCCGGTAATTTCACTGTTGATGACTTTAGGGCCAATTCGTGAAAACGTCGAGTTCACTCTGAACGACCGCTCGCATCTGGATTATCCGGTACTGCTTGGGCGTCGTTTCATGATGGATATAGCAACGATCGACGTTGCTGAAACCTATCTGCATGACCGCCCCGAATTCCCGGGTGGCGAACCCTCTGAAGAAGCGGCTGATGATGAAGCGGCCGATCAAGACGATACTGAAGAGTAATCACACTCCCCTGCCGCTTTACGCTGAAAGGAATCACCATGTCACGGTTGCCATTTTATTTTATCGTTGGATTGCTGCTGCTGGTTGGTATCGTCGCCAGCGTGCATCGCCATTTGCAGTTTGAGATTCCCTGGTTTCCAGGCGAGCAGCGTCAAGTATGGGAGATTGAAGCGGTTATTAACTTCAACGCTCAAAATGGCCCGGTACAGGTCGATCTAGCGCTGCCATCCCACCAGGCAGGATTCCGTGTATTGACCGAAAACACGGCATCTTCTGGCTATGGGCTGGCTTACCTGGCAGATGAGCTGGGTCGGCGGGCGCAGTGGACCATCCGTGAAGCGGTGGGCAGCCAGCAGCTCTATTACTCCGTTCAGATGCTGGTATCACCTGACTCTCGCGCTCCCATACAAACGCCGCCCGGCATCCCTGCTGTTACTCCCTGGGAAAGCCCCTACGATACGGCCGCTAGCCAGCTAATTGATCGTGCTTGGGATCGTAGCGCCAATAACGCTACGTTTGCCCGCGAGTTAATTCTCGATATTAATGGAGAGCGTCAGGGAGAAAATGCGCGCCTGCTGCTAACCCAAATGCAACCGTCAGCTCTGATTGTGCGCTTGCTGAATCAAGCAGGCGTGCAGGCCAGAGAAGTAAGCGGCTTACTGCTGGAAGATGGTCGTCGCCGTCAAACCCTCAGTAGTTGGATTCAGGTGTTTGACCAAACTGCCGAAGAGTGGACGCTGTTTAACCCAGCGACCGGCGAACAGGGGCAACCCGAGAACTTGCTATTATGGGAAACTGGCGGTCGTGCGGTGCTTGAGGTTCAAGGTGGCACGAATTCCCGTGTTTCCTTCTCAATGCTAACCCACTACCAGCCTGCTTCGGCGGCGGTGCGTAACCACTACTCCGACGACACGCTGCTAAACTTCTCGATTCACAGCCTGCCGCTGGAAGAGCAGGCGCTATTCCAGACGATCCTGTTGATCCCGATCGGTGCGCTAGTGGTTGTATTCCTGCGCGTACTTGTGGGTGTGAAAACGTCAGGGACCTTTATGCCAGTACTGATTGCTCTGGCGTTTATTCAAACCAGCCTACTGACCGGTTTGATTGGTTTCCTGCTCATCGTGGCGGTTGGCTTAATTATCCGTAACTATCTCTCGTACCTCAATTTGCTCTTAGTCGCGAGGGTCTCGGCGGTCATTATTACGGTTATTGCCATCATCTCGATCTTTACCGTGCTTGCGTACCGCATGGGCTTGAGCGCCGGGTTAACGGTGACGTTCTTCCCGATGATCATCTTGGCGTGGACCATTGAGCGGATGTCGATCCTTTGGGAAGAAGAAGGTCCCAAACAGGTATTGGTACAGGGCGGTGGCAGCCTGCTAACAGCGGTGCTGGCATTCCTTGCAATGAATAACCCGTGGGTACGCCACATCACCTTCAACTTCCTGGGTGTGCAGCTCATCTTGATGGCCTTTATTCTGCTATTGGGTAATTACACGGGCTATCGCCTGCTGGAACTTCGTCGTTTCAAACCCATTACCGAAGATGAGAAGCCTTCATGAGCTGGCTAAAAAACTGGACGTGGCCGACCCGCCTTCGGGATAAAGGCATTGTGGGCATGAACCGGCGTAATATTCGTTATATTGGCCGGTACAATGCGCGCCGGTTATATCCTCTAGTGGATGACAAGCTCAAAACAAAGCTACTGGCTCAGCAGTATGGCATTACCACGCCCGAACTCATCGGTACGGTGACGACACAGTTTGGCGTTAAGCATATGAGTGACATGCTTGACGGCCATCAGGGCTTTGTTGTCAAACCGGCCAAAGGGAGTGGTGGTAAGGGTATTCTTGTTATTGAAAAGGTAGAAAATGGCCTTTTCTACAAACCCAGTGGTGCCAGCCTGACGATGGAAGACATTGAGCGACACGTCTCAAACCTTCTCTCGGGCCTTTATTCATTAGGCGGCTCGCCCGATGTAGCGGTCATTGAAACGCTGATTAACTTTGATGAAAGCCTACTTGAGTACACCTACGAAGGTGTTCCTGACATTCGCGTGATTGTCTTTAAAGGCTATCCGGTGATGGCCATGATGCGCCTCTCCACGGCGGCATCCGATGGCAAAGCTAACCTTCACCAAGGGGCTGTCGGGGTTGGCTTGAATATCGCCACTGGAGCAGCGCTACGGGGTGTGCAGTTTGACCGCCCTTGCTATAGCCACCCCGATACGGGGCATGACCTGGCAAGCCTTGTCGTGCCCCAGTGGGAAACTCTCCTTCACCTGGCGGCGGGCTGCTACGAGATGACCGGCCTTGGCTACCTGGGGACCGATATGGTGTTGGACCGTAAGCACGGGCCAATGCTACTGGAGCTCAACGCCCGCCCCGGCTTGGCAATTCAAATGACCAACGGTGAGGGACTACGTCGCCGGCTGGACTTGATTGAGCGTCAGCCTGATAACGTGCCGGTGGCTAAGCGCGTAGCGTTCGCCCAGCACCACTTTGCGCGTAAAAGCGAGCTGGTCGATAACCCTGACACTCCCTCGGCAACGGCGTAGACTACACGCGAGACGTTCAACGAGTTATCTAATGACTGAAGCGAATACGCTATTGCAGCAAGCAGAATCTCAGTGTCACACGCGCGGCGTTCGGTTTACCCCGATACGCCGCCGGGTACTTGAGCTTATCGCAGAAAACGGTGGCGGCCTCAAAGCATATGATCTGCTGGATCAGCTCTCCACTGAGCATGCCGCTGCCCGCCCGCCTACTGTCTATCGCGCGCTGGAATTTCTGATCGAACAGGGGCTGGTGCATCGCATTGAATCGCAAAATGCCTATGTGGCTTGCGCATGCCCAGAGCACGCCCATGGCTTCCAGCTACTTATCTGTCGCCAGTGCGGCTACGTCGAAGAGCTGCACCTTGATGAAATTAGCGATCAGCTTGCCGCCCTGGCCCAGCGCCAAGGCTTCAACGTTGAGCGCCAAACGATTGAGCTTCAGGGCTTATGTCAAGCATGCCGATCCGTGAGTAATGCCTAATGTCCCAATTTGATGAACTCGCCCCTCAACAGCTTTTTAAGGCGTTAGAGTCAGCGACCACAACAACCTCCCTGCCCAAGCTTGCAACGCTACTAGATGCCGTTCGCTTTAATGAAGACGGCCTGATTCCCGCCATTGCCCAGCAACATGATACGGGCGAAGTACTGATGATGGCGTGGATGAACCGAGAAGCCCTGGAAGAGACGCTAACAACGCAGCGAGTTTGCTACTTCTCACGCTCGCGCCAAAAGCTATGGCGCAAAGGTGAGACATCTGGCCAGCAACAGCACCTTAAAAGCGCAGCGCTAGATTGCGATGGGGATACGCTGCTGGTTAAGGTGGAGCAAACTGGTCCCGCGTGCCATTCCGGCCGTCGCAGCTGTTTTTATGTGTCGCTCGGTGCAGACAGCGCCAAGATTACCAGCGAGCCGCTGATTGATCCGGCCACGCTATACGGTAAAAAAGCGCCGTGAAAAATTGGCTGTTCGCCATTAAACAGGTTTTTCTTAAGCTGCTAACAGCAGTGATGGTGGGCTGTATTCGCGTTTACCAATACACCATCAGCCCACTGCTTGGCCCTCGCTGCCGTTTCTGGCCAAGCTGCTCTTCCTATACCATCGAGGCCATCCAGGTGCACGGTCCTTTCAAAGGCGGCTGGATGGCTGTCAAACGCATCGTGAAATGCCACCCAGGCAGCCCAGGCGGCATGGATCCGGTGCCCGGTGGGCGCAGCGAAGCGCTCTGCCGTGAAAATGACGACCGCCCTACTGAGCGTTGCCGCTCAACCTCCTGCCGCCACTAACGTTTATCCTTGCTTAGCCACCTGATAGATACGCTCTAACATGGCGTGCAGGCCGTTACTGCGCGTGGGTGAAAGGTGCTTATCAAGCCCGAGATCTTTCAAGAAATGCGGCTCGGTCTGATTGATCTCTTCGGCTGTGCGCTCACTATAGATACGCAGCAATACGGCAATTAACCCTGATACGATGGCAGCATCCGATGTAGCCTTGAACACCAGTTTGTCGCCTGCCTGTTCATGGCACATCCACACGTTGGATTGGCAGCCTTGGATTTTATATTCTTCCGTACGACGCTCCTCCGGAAAGTCAGGCAGCTGCTTTCCCATATCAATAATGTACTGATAACGGTCCATCCAGTTATCAAACATCTCAAACTCTTCGACCAGCTCCTGTTGGGCTAGCTCTGCGCCTGAAGTTGCCATGGCGTATCCTTTGCGTTGATGAATCACAGTCGCGGCTATTATAACGTTTCAGCCCCTGCTTTTGGGGGCGTTTTCAAGCGGTGGCGCTGCTGCTCTTGATGCCACTCATCGGCTTCGGTGTGCAAATAACGGCTGGTGGTATCTAGCTTGGCATGGCGAGCGCTTTCCGCTAAGTAACGCAGGCTAACGCCGGATTGGGCTTGATGAGTGATCGCCGTATGCCTCAGCCAGTGAGGCGTTGCTCGGCGAAGCGCATTCACATACGCAGGCTTACCGCCCTCCTCTTCTAGCACATCAGCGGCCTTGGCAAAGGTTTCCTTAATCAATCGGTAAAGCTGGTTATCGCTAATGCCTCGGCGTTTATCCAGCGCACGAATGATTGGCGCTGGCTCATGGTAGCTTGGCAGTGCCTTTAGCCCTAGCGCTGCCCGCCATGTTTTCAAACTCTCCAGCATGTCATCAGGCACCGGTATACGAGCCTGTTTACTACCCTTGCCTATCACACTCCACCACCAGCGCCCCTCCACCTCATGAAAGTCATCCATTTGGGCGCTGGCCATCTCACTAATACGTGGAGCCAATAAATAGGCAAAGCTAAAGATGAAACGTCGACGCGCATCCTCGTAAATGAGGCGAGCATCATTACTACTCAAAGGCTGGTTTAACCACTGCCAAAACCAGGCCCACAGCGGTTGCTCCAGATAGCGCTCTACGGCCTGCGACTGATTATTCATCCGTCGCGCTTTATCGCGCATCAGCACAAAGGGGTTATGCCCAACCCACCCTGCTTCTACCAGCCAGCTAAATAAGCCCTGAAGAATAATCAAGCTTTGCCGGCGACTAGTGGGCGACAGTCCATTTCTAAATGGCCGCCACTCAGGATGCTCCCTTGGCTTTGAAGGCCCCACCCACGCCGCCCGTGGCTGAGGGTCTTCTAGAAAAGCTTCAAACTGGCGCAGCGCCTCACGGTTCATATCGCGTAAGCCTTTCCCTTGGCTGACCAGCCAAAGCAGCAGTCTCTCCGCTTCTCGGCGGTAGCTTTTTAGCGTTTGCGGGCTGTCACGGTACTCCGCCAGCCATAGCCACACGGCTTGGTAGTCATTTTCCGCCTCGATTCGCGGGTACTGAGTAGACGCGAGGACAGATTGGCTTGTTGGCCAGTGCTCCTCCTCTATCAGGCTTGGCATTTCAGCGCTCTCTTCGTCGTTATTCAATGGATTAAGTGTGGCGCTACGCCTCATAAAATTCAAGATAATGAGCGTAATCTTGAATCTATACACTATAAGATAAATAATATTACGTTTTATGTATTACGTAATTATTGTGTTTTTCAGACACAACCACGACAATAGCGCTCTCTAACTGCAAAGGATGACGACCATGGCACGCAGCGGAATTCAGTACAGTGACGTCCAGCACGCGATTGATACGCTGCTGGCCCGCGGGGACACACCCAGCGTGCAGCGCATCCGAGAAGTGCTCGGCACCGGTAGTTTTACGACCATCAGTGAGCATTTCCGCTTATGGCGTACCGAGCGTGAGCAGAACCGGGATGTACCGCCCCCCAAAGGCGTGCCTGAAGTAGTCGTTAATGTCGCCAGCGAGCTATGGCGCGAGGCCCAAGACGCCGCTAACCAAGCGCTGGTTCACTACCGTGAAGATGCCAATCGCCAAGTAGAAAGTGCTCAACAGGCAGCTGCCGAGGCTCGACAGCAGGCGGCAAACGCCGAGCAGCGTGAAAGCGCACTGGCTGCTCACTTTCGCCAGACTGAAGAGCGCCTTGAAACGCTTAATCGAGAGCTGGCAGAGAGCCAAGCCAATGAGCGCCACTGGCAGCAACAAGCAGAAAAGCTCCACCAGGAAGCTGCCCAACACCGCCATCAGCTAGACCAAACCCAGCAAGCGTTAAAAGAAGCGCAAACGCATTACAGTGAAAAGCTCGAAGAGCAGCAGAGGAGTTGGGAGCAGCGCTTAGCCCAAGAAGAGCAGCGCAACGAGGCATCAGAAGGAAAGTTGATGGCGCTATTGGATACGTTACGACAAGAACGCGCCCAGGAAGAGAGAGCGTTGCAGAAGCGCCTACAGCAGTGGGAGCAACGAGCAGATGCGCTGAGCCATGAGCTGAAGCAAAAAAATGACGCTCTTCAGGGTTATCAGCAAGAGTGTAGCTTGCTCAAGCAGCGCATCACCGAGCTTGAGCGCCAAAACGGTGAGCTGCATACCCATCGCAGCACGCTCGAAGAGTCGCTAGAGAAAGCGCACAAAGCACTGGAAACTCAGCGGCAGCAAACGCGAGACAGTGAGCACTGGCAAGAGCAGCTATGGCAGCGCATGGCTTCCTTGCAAGCGCAGCTGGCAGACCTGCCCAGCACGTTCGCCAGTAGCAGTGACGACACACCAGAGACAAAAAAGCCATCCCGATAACGGGATGGCCAATAGTGGTTAGGGCATTAAAAGATTAGGAGTAGCTGTCCAGTCGGTTAAGACTTACTGGGCTCACCGCTCTGCTCATCGGGTAACTCCCAAGTGCCCTTTTCGGTCCATGGATCGTTTTCCGGAAACTCTTCGATATTGATTTCTGGCTCATCGTAGTCGGGCTGGAAGCGCAAATCGTAGTGCGCCGCCCTAACCATAGAAACCATCAGCAACATGGAAATCAACAGCAGCGGCACACCGCTCACAATGCTAGCGGTCTGTAGTGTTTGCAGCCCTCCTAAGAACAGCAGAGACATTGGCAGCAGGGACAGCGTGAAGGCCCAAAACAGGCGGTGCCACCGCGCTGGCTCTTTATCGAGCTTCTTTTCTGCGGCAGAAGAGAGAATGTAGGCAATCGAATCAAAGGTAGTGGCAGTGAAAATAGACAGCAGAATCACCACTGCTAACGTCACCAGCCAAGAGAGCGGCAGTTGGCTCAGCACCGTATAAAAGGCCGCATTAGCTGACTGATCGTTCATCACCTGGATAACGTCCAGCGTGCCTGAAAGCTGTAGGTAAAGGCCATAGTTGCCCAGGATGATGAAAAACAGCGCGCAGCCCAGTGAGCCAAAGAAAATTGATCCGGCCACCATGGTTTTGATGCGGCGCCCTTTCGAAATGCGCGCAATAAACAGACCCACGGTTGGCGCAAATACCAACCACCAAGCCCAATAAAAAATCGTCCAGGATTGATGGAAACCGGTGTCTTCGAAGCCATTCAGATCACCGAAAGGCTCTGTCCACGTCGCCATTTGAACCAGGTTGCTGAGCATTAAGCCGATGGAGTTTAGGCCAGTATCCAAAATAAAGACGGTAGGCCCCATCACCAAGACAAACAGCAGCACAGCTAAACCAAGCCACATGTTGATGTCAGACAGCATCTCGATGCCGCCCTTCAAACCGCGCCATGCACTTACCGCAAAGATCGCCGTAGTGCCTACCAGTACCGCAATTTGGCTGGTGGCATTAGGGGTGAAGGAGAACAGACCACCCAGCCCTTCATTGATCAGCGGTACCAGAATACCTAGCGACGTTGCGCCGCCGCCCAGCATGCCAAAAATAAATAGAATATCAATGATGTTGCCCAGCCAGCTTCTAGCCAGCTTCTCACCTAGCGCTGGGCGAATGGCTTCACTGATGCGCAGCACTTTATGTTTACGCACGTGCAGGAAGTAAGCCATGGGCAGTGCGGGTACAAGGTAGATCGACCAAGCAATAGGGCCCCAGTGGAACATACCGTAAGTCGCTGCCCATGCGGTTGCCTCCTCAGAGAAAGGCTCCACATGAAAAGGAGGGCTCTGCAGGTAGTACATCCACTCGACCATACCCCAGAACACAACCGCCCCGCCGATGCCTGCTGCGAACAACATCGCGCCCCAGGAGAGCAGCGAAAACTCCGGCTCGGCGTCTACATCGCCCAGTTTGATTTGCCCTATATCGCTAAACACGATGTAGAACATAAAGCCCAGCGAAGCGACGCCCATGGCGAGATAGAGCACGCCAAAGTTAGTGGTCACGAAGCTTTGCGCTGCCATCACCCAGACGCGGCCCATCTCTGGAAACAGTATGAGCGGAAGCGTCACTGCAAGTAACAGGCCCAAAGACCCAAAAAAGATAGGTTTATGGATATTAGAAAACACAGATGAGCGTTTAATGGCCGTCTCTCCATGGCACTTTGTTGGGAATTCTCTTGCTATAACGGCTTAGAGAATAGCTTTACAATAGTGTTACATGGAATAAACGTTGACTGCCAGCAGCGGCTTCTATCGTCGATCGTTTTTGCATATAAAAGCGCACCACAAAAAAGCCCAGCAGAGTGACCTGCTGGGCTTTTGCGACGCTAGCTTAAAGTATCTGAATAATGCTTTAGCGGTAATAAGCGTTTGTCGTGTCGGTATGGTCAGTCACATCACGGATGCCTGCCAGTTCGGGGATACGATCCATCAGCGTTTTCTCTACGCCATCTTTAAGCGTGAGATCCACCGCTGCGCACCCCTGACAACCGCCGCCGAACGCTAGAATCGCCACGCGGTCTTCTGTCAGCTCGACGAGCTTAATCTCGCCACCATGAGCCGCCAATCCAGGATTGATTTCACTGTAGAGCGTATAGTTGATACGGTCTTCCAGCGGGCTGTCGGCATTCACCTTGGGCATTTTAGCGTTGGGTGCTTTAATCGTCAGCTGTCCGCCCATACGGTCGGCATTAAAGTCGACAACCGCTTCCTCTAAAAACGCCAAGCTGTTTTTGTCGAGAAATACACCAATTTTCTCAAGCTCAAGCTTAACGTCGGTGGGCTCTTCTTCCCCAGGACGGCAATAGGCTAAGCAGGTTTCTGCATAGGGCGTGCCGGGCTGAGTGATGAAGATGCGTACAGCGATGCCTTCAACATTCTGCTTTTCCAGCAGTTCCGCTAAGTAGTCTTGCGCACTGTCGGTAATGTTAATGCCGGGCGCTTCGATAGTCGTGGTCATAAGGGATGTTATCCTCCCGTGGTAGTGGCAAGGCCACATCACATGTCATTTGTCCCTATGGTAAGCAAAACCGCGTGCCGACACAATCCCGAGTGTTTTAGTCGGCTATTGCTCTCGCCTATGAGTGCGGCTAATAAGGATGCTGCAATAACTTCACGCCCACGCTTGCTGCCCTATGGGGCGCCCTTTGGTATGATAGCCGCCGCTCAACTAATGACGACGACGATAAAAATATCCTTTCTGACTGAGACGCTGGAGATTTCCCCCTGCCATGGCTGCTAGTGATTTGACTGCTTCCCTCACCCAACGCCTTGCCCAACGCATCCTGATTCTGGATGGCGGCATGGGCACCATGCTGCAGAATGCCCAGCTCAGCGAGGATGATTTCCGCGGTGAACGCTTCCGCGATTGGCCGTCGGATTTAAAAGGTAATAATGACCTACTAGCGCTGACCTGCCCGGATGTCGTCGCTCGTATTCACCGCGATTATTTGGAAGCTGGCGCGGATATCCTGGAAACCAACACGTTTAACAGCACCCGGTTATCCCAGGCCGACTATGGCATGGAAGACTTGGTGCCCGAGCTTAACCGTGAATCGGCACGCTTGGCACGCGAAGTGTGCGATGCGGTTGCCGCCGAGACCGATATCCCACGTTACGTGGCCGGGGTGCTAGGCCCAACGTCACGCACGGCATCACTCTCTCCAGACGTTAACGACCCTGCAAAACGTAACGTGACGTTTGATGCGCTGCGCGAAAACTACTACGAAGCGGCCAGTGCCCTGATCGAAGGCGGCGCTGACCTGATCATGATCGAAACGATCTTTGATACGCTTAACGCTAAAGCCGCTATCTATGCGCTTGAAGAGCTGTTTGAGGATCTTGGCCGCCGCCTGCCGGTGATGATCTCCGGCACGATTACCGATGCCTCCGGGCGCACGCTTTCCGGGCAAACCACAGAAGCCTTCTGGAACTCCGTGCGTCATGCCAACCCGCTCTCCGTGGGCTTGAACTGCGCGCTGGGTGCTGAAGAACTCCGCCCCTATTTAGAAGAGCTCTCCACCAAAGCCGATACGTTTGTGTCTGCTCACCCCAATGCGGGCTTGCCTAATGAGTTTGGTGAGTACGACCAAACGCCTGAAGAGATGGCCGCCATCGTCAGCGAGTTTGCCCAGAGTGGTTTAGTCAACATTATTGGTGGCTGCTGCGGGTCAACGCCTGAACATATCCGTGCCATTGCCGATGCCGTGCGCTCTATGGCGCCCCGCAAAATACCCGAGCGCAGCAAAGCGTGCCGCCTGTCAGGTCTTGAGCCGTTTAATATCGAAGCCGACTCCCTGTTTGTTAACGTTGGTGAACGTACCAACGTGACTGGGTCGGCACGTTTTAAGCGCTTGATCGTTGAAGAAGATTTCACCACGGCGCTGGAAGTGGCCCTAGAGCAGGTTGAGAACGGCGCGCAAATTATCGACATCAACATGGATGAGGGCATGTTGGAGTCGAAGGAAGCCATGGTACGCTTCCTGAACTTGATTGCGGGCGAGCCGGACATTGCCCGAGTGCCGATCATGATCGACTCCTCGAAGTGGGACATCATTGAAGCAGGATTAAAGTGTGTTCAGGGCAAGGCCGTTGTTAACTCTATCTCTCTGAAAGAGGGTGAAGCCGCCTTCCGCGAGCAGGCCACGAAATGTCGCCGCTTCGGTGCCGCCATTGTTGTTATGGCCTTTGACGAAGAGGGCCAGGCCGATACCTTTGCCCGCAAAACTGAAATCTGCGAGCGCGCTTACCGGCTGTTAGTGGACGAAATTGGCTTCCCGCCGGAAGACATCATCTTCGACCCGAATATTTTCGCCATCGCCACGGGTATCGAAGAGCACAACAACTACGCCGTCGATTTTATCGAAGCCACCCAGTGGATTCGTGAGCACCTGCCCCACGCTATGGTCTCTGGCGGCGTGTCCAACGTGTCTTTCTCGTTTCGAGGCAACAACCCCGTGCGGGAGGCGATTCACTCGGTCTTTCTCTACCACGCCATTCGTGCAGGCCTCACCATGGGCATCGTCAACGCGGGGCAGCTCGCAGTCTATGACGACCTGCCCACCGAGCTGCGAGAAGCCGTCGAAGACGTCGTGCTCAATCGCCGCAGCGATGGCACCGAACGCCTTCTCGATATTGCCGACAAGTATAAAGGCGATGGCAGCGGTGCCGCCAAGAAGGAGGATCTGGAGTGGCGCAACTGGCCGGTTAACAAGCGGATTGAGCACGCACTGGTCAAAGGCATCACCGCCTACATCGAAGAGGATACGGAAGAAGCACGTGCCCAGGCAGCCCGCCCCATCGAGGTGATCGAAGGCCCGCTGATGGACGGCATGAACGTGGTGGGCGACCTGTTTGGCGCTGGCAAAATGTTTCTGCCCCAGGTGGTCAAGTCGGCTCGCGTTATGAAACAGGCCGTGGCCTACCTGATTCCCTATATCGAAGCGGAAAAGAGCGAAGACACCCAGGCCAAAGGCAAAATTGTCATGGCTACCGTCAAGGGTGATGTACACGACATCGGTAAAAATATCGTCGGTGTCGTGCTGCAGTGTAATAACTACGAAGTGATTGACCTTGGCGTGATGGTGCCCACCGAAAAAATCCTCCAGGCAGCCATTGAACACAAAGCCGACATCATCGGCCTTTCCGGGCTGATCACCCCGTCGCTGGATGAGATGGTGCACGTGGCCAAAGAGATGCAGCGCCGCGGTATGAACCTGCCGCTGCTGATTGGCGGTGCCACCACCTCAAAAGCGCACACGGCAGTTAAAATCGAACCGCAGTATGAGCACCCCGTGATTTATGTCACCGACGCATCTCGCGCCGTGGGCGTGGCAGGCAGACTGCTAGCCCCCAATTTGAAGTCGGCCTACGTGGCCGAGATTCGCGAAGAGTACGAAAAAGTACGCGAGCGTAACGCCAAGCGCCGCCCGAAAGCCGCCGACCTGGATTACACCCAGGCACGTAAACGGCGCTTTCGCACCGACTGGAATAGCCACACGCCGACGAAGCCGAACACACTTGGCCTGATGACGTTTGACGATTATGACCTTGAAGAGCTGGTAGAACGCATTGACTGGACGCCTTTCTTTATGAGCTGGCAGCTCACCGGGAAGTATCCAAAAATCCTCAATGACGAAGTAGTAGGTGAAGCCGCACAGAACCTATTTGCCGACGCCCAAGTGATGCTACGCAAACTGATTGATGAAAAGCGCGTGCATGCCCGCGGGGTCATTGGTTTATGGCCCGCTAACAGCGTGGATGACGATGTCATCGAAGTTTACGCTGACGAAAGCCGCACCGAGGTAGTCGAGCGCTTACACCATATTCGCCAGCAAACCACTAAAGGTCGAGATGGCATCTGCTACAGCCTAGCCGACTTTATTGCTCCTAAAGAGAGCGGTAAAGCGGACTGGATTGGCGGCTTCGCGGTCACCACTGGCCACGGTGTCGATGAGCTATCCAAAGCCTATGAAGCGGCCGGCGATGACTACAACGCCATTATGGTGCAGGCGCTTACCGACCGCTTGGCAGAAGCCTTTGCCGAGCGGATGCACGAGCGGGTGCGTAAAAAGTTCTGGGGCTATGCGCCCGAAGAAACGCTGGATAACGACGCGCTGATTGCGGAGAAGTACCAAGGCATTCGGCCAGCGCCTGGCTACCCGGCCTGCCCTGACCATACCGAAAAGGCAACGCTATTCCGCCTGCTTAACGCTTCGGAAAATACAGGTCTTACGCTGACTGAAAACTTCGCCATGTGGCCGGCAGCGGCCGTGTCGGGCTGGTACTTTTCGCATCCGCAATCCAAGTACTTCTCTACCGGCAAAATCACCCGCGACCAAGTTGAAGTGCTTGCCGAGCGTAAGCGGATGCCGCTGGAAGAGATGGAACGCTGGCTGTCGCCGGTACTCTCTTACGACCCAGCTAAACCGTTCTAACGAATGTCGCCAGTGGTTCATCGCCAGGGAAAGGTCATGCGTTTGGCCTTCCCTATTATGTTGGGCATGCTCTCCCAGAGCGTGCTCAACCTGATTGATGCTGCGCTGATCGGCCATCTAGGCCAAGAGGCTCTGGCGGGCGTAGGCATCGGCGGTTATGCCATGTTTATGATGACGGCACTGGTCTTTGGGCTCTCCTCCAGCGTGCAGTCGCAAACCGCCCATGCTTCAGGTGTTGAAAAAGCTTGCACTGACCAGCCATTCACTACCCAGCCGCTTCGAGCTGGATTAATGATTAGCTTAGCCATTGGCCTGCCGCTCTCATGCCTTGCTTGGTGGCAAGCACCTGCCCTCATCCAACTGATCGCGCCCTCGAAGGAGGTAACGCAGATTGCCCTTGAGTACTTCCGCTGGCGCGTTGTAGCGCTCACGGTGATTGCGCTGACTCTTTGCCTGCGCGGCTACTGGAATGGATTGCAGCAGACGCACCTTTATCTGCGTATTATCGTGTTCGTGCATGTTGTGAACGTCGCCCTCAGCGCGGCGCTGATTTACGGTGTTGGATGGTTACCAGCATTAGGCGTGAACGGCGCCGCTATCGGCACCACTCTGTCGCTTCTGCTCGGGTTATTCATCTGGGCTGTCATTACGTGGCGGCAAAGCCCCCCGCTTACTCGCCTCTTACCTTCATGGCATGGCGTGAAGGTTACTCTGAAGCTCGCGCTTCCCCACTCGTTACAGCAGTTATGGTTTGCCGCAGGCTACATGGTGCTGTTTTGGCTGCTGGGCCAGTTGGGTACATCCAGCGTGGCCGTGGGCCATGTGCTGGTGAATTTATCTCTCTTACTGATTTTGCCGGGAGTCGGCGTTGGCGTGGCCGCCATGAGCCTTGTAGGCGAGGCCCTAGGCCGCGACGATCAACAGGCCGCGCACCGCTGGGGCATTGACGCCTTAAGTGTTGCCGGTATGCTGCTGACTGTTTTAGCGTTACCCATGCTTGTTATGCCCGAGCCCATTTTAAGCATCTTCTTTACCGATGAGTCGCTGGTGCAGTTGGGGAGACTGCCGCTGCAAATCACCGGCTTGATGATTGTGCTTGATGCTGCCGCGCTGGTGCTGGCGCAGGCATTGATGGGCGCAGGTGCGCAGCGTACCGTCATGCTGCTGACGCTGGGCATGCAGTGGCTACTCTTTTTGCCGCTGGCCTGGTGGGTGGGCATTTGGCTTGGCTATGGCCTTGTCGGTGTATGGTTGTCGCAGCTCTTTTACCGGCTTCTCAACTCCAGCAGCTTTTTGTGGGTATGGCAGCGACGCCGCTGGCTAGCCCACGGCTTTAAGATTGATGCTTCTAAATAGCATTTAACGATAAAAAGATAATTATATATTCTTTTGTAGAATATGACGCCCGCGTTAAGGTGACGGTACATTACCGTCCGTCTCGACGTGACCATTTCGCTTTTAGCAGGATCGTGCCCCATGTACCGTTATGATATTCACGACCAAACGCTGGTTGACGAGCGCGTAGCTCAGTTCCGCGATCAGATGGAACGCTACCAAGCTGGACGTTTGGGAGAAGAAGAGTTTCGCCCGCTACGGCTGCAAAACGGCCTGTATATTCAAAAGCACGCGCCGATGCTGCGCATTGCCATCCCATACGGGATGCTAGCAGGCGCCCAACTGCGTGCACTGGCCGATATCACCCGCCGCTACGACCGCGGCTACGGTCATTTTACGACGCGCCAAAACCTGCAGCTCAACTGGCCTGCGCTGGAAGACGTGCCAGATATCTTAGCTGAGCTGGCCAAAGTACAGATGCACGCTATTCAAACCAGCGGCAACTGTATTCGTAACACCACTAGCGACCAGTTTGCTGGTATTGCCAACGATGAAGTGGAAGACCCACGCCCCTGGTGCGAGCTTATTCGTCAGTGGTCTACCCTGCATCCGGAATTCGCCTATCTGCCACGCAAATTCAAAATTGCCGTGAGCGGTGCTGCCCAAGATCGCGCGGCTATTCAAGTGCACGATATTGGCCTGCGCCTGTGGCGCAACGATGACGGCGAGCTGCGCATTAAAGTGCTGGCCGGTGGTGGTCTGGGCCGCACGCCCATGATTGGCGATGTGGTGCGCGAAGACCTGCCCTGGCAGCACCTGCTGACGTATCTTGAAGCCTGCGTACGGGTTTACAACCAGTTCGGCCGCCGGGACAACAAGTTCAAGGCGCGCATTAAGATATTGGTGAAAGCGCTAGGCATTGAAGAATTCCGCCGCCGGGTTGATGAAGAGTGGGCCTACCTGAAAGATGGCCCGCAGACCCTTAACCAAGCAGCGGTCGAGGCAGCCAAGGTGCACTTCCCTGAACCCGAGCGTCGCCCGGTAGCAGCGAGCGCCACGGAAGATTTCGACAAGCTACGCAGTGAAAACCGCAGCTTTGCGCGCTTTGTGACCAATAACGTGACCGACCACAAAGTGCCGGGCTACAAAGCCGTCACGCTGTCGCTGAAGCGCCGTGAGCACGCACCGGGGGATGTCACCGCTGACCAGATGGAAGCCGTTGCTGATTTGGCTGACCGCTACAGCTTTGGTGAAGTGCGTGTTACTCACGAGCAGAACTTGGTGCTATCAGATGTGCCGGTTGACGAGCTAGAAGCGCTGTGGAAAGAGCTGGACGCGCTCGGCATGGCCAACCCCACGGTTGGCACGCTGAACGACATTATCTGCTGCCCCGGTGGCGACTACTGCGCCCTTGCCAATGCGGTCTCTATTCCAATTGCCCAGGCGCTTCAAGAGCGGTTTGAAGACTTAGACTTCCTTTACGACCTTGGCCCGCTGGACCTGAACATTTCAGGCTGCATGAACGCCTGTGGTCACCACCACGTCGGCCACATTGGTATTTTGGGGGTCGATAAGAAAGGCGAAGAGTACTACCAAATCTCGATTGGCGGTAACTCCACCGATGATGCCTCACTGGGTAAAATCTTGGGCCCCTCTTTCTTCCGTGAAGACGTGCCGGGCGTGGTTGAGAAAGTGCTGGAAGTCTACGTGGCCGAGCGTCACGAAGATGAGCGTTTCTTGGATACTTATCGCCGCATTGGCCTAAAACCCTTTAAGGAGCGTGTTTATGCCCAGCAATGACACCCAAACCGAAGTGGTTGAACAAACCCCGGTTCATGTAGATCATTTAATTGAAAACGGTGAGCTGGCCGCTGAAAATGCCTGGTGTGTCTCATACGATGCCGAGGCGCTACCCGAGCAGCGCCCTGCGTTTGTTCCACTGGCGCTATGGCAGGCGAACCAGGACGACAACGAACTCGCCCCTCTGCTCACGAGTGACACTGAACTCACTACCGAGCTTGGCAGCACGTTGAAAGGCGCTTCTGCCATTGCCGTAGACTTTCCGGCATTCACCGATGGTCGCGGCTACACCATCGCTCGCCTGCTGCGCGAGCGTTATGGCTATACAGGCGAAATTCGTGCGGTTGGCGATGTGCTGGTGGATCAGTTGGATTACATGCGCCGCTGTGGTTTCTCCGCCATGGCACTGCGTGATGACCAGCATCCAGAGGATGCCCTTCGCGCTCTGAACGCCTTTAGCGTACGTTACCAAACCGACGTTGAAGAGCGCCAAGCGCTATTTGAAAAGCGTTTAACGGCTAGCCATTAAACCGCTCTACTGCACTACAAACGCCGACAGGGGCCAGCCCTTGTCGGCGTTTTTGGTTTAACCACGCCGTTTCTGCTGGCGCTCGCGATTATTGGCTTTGGCGCGATCACTTTTTCGCAGCATCACCCAGGTTGCGCCTAATCCCCCTTCGGAGGGCTGAGCCGATACATAGGCTTGCACCTCATCAAACTGAGTGAGCCACTTGGCAATATAAGAGCGCAGTACGTTGGCCGGGCTATCCAGCTCCCGCCCACGGCCGTGAACGATTAATACCGAGCGCAGGTCGTGCGCATAGGCCTCTTGGATGAAGGGAAACAGCATTCGCCGGCACTCTGCCAGCGGGCGCCGTAGCATGTGCAGTTGCGCCTGCACACTGTAGCCACCGTGCTTTAATTTATCGACGACCCCTTGTTGAATGCCCTCTCGGCGAAACTCAATAGGATCAAACGGGGGCAGCAGATCAACAAAGTCGTCGGATAAAAAATTACGCTCATCTAAGCGCTCTGCAGCGCTTTCACGTCTGGCCAGCTGGGCTTCTGAGGGCCGTTGACGTTGGGGGCCTGTGTCTGCACGGTTACGCTGGGGAAGTGGCTTCACATCGCCAACGAGTGCGCGGAAATCCATCTCATCACGAAGTGACTGGCTCATAACAGGCTCCTCCGATAGGGTCCGATGCTTAGTCTGATGCCTAAGCGACGATGCTTATCGTAGCAAAATCACCGACACTGCTTAAGACTTGTCTTACGGCGGTCAGTTCTTCACCCTAGATAGCCATTCGTTGCCTAGGACATCAGCATGATTTGGTTAAAGCGGTTAGTGGTAGTCTCGCTACTCTGCCTAATGGGAGTGGCCACTTGGCTATGGTTGACCATGCTTAGCCCATGGTTCTACGAACGCCCGGAAGAGCTGCCGGACATCGAACAGCGCACGCACCAGGTCTTTGTTTATGGCACGCTACGTTACTTGCCCATTCGATGGGTGGTGATGGGCACCTCAGGCTCGCCTAAGCCTGCCCGCCTAGACGGATTTGAACGCCAAGGGCTGGATCTTTCCCGCAACGCAGACAGTCATGTCGATGGCTTACTGCTGACCGTTTCGCCCGAGGCCTTGCAGCGGTTGGACCGCTACGAGCGGCTGGGCATTCGCTATGAACGCGTTGAACAGACACTCGCGGATGGTAGTACTGCCTGGGTATACGTGCGACTCCCCATGGTAAGTGAGCTCGACATCCACCCTCCTGCCCACCAGATAGCTCTGGTAACATACGACTAGTTTTTTGTGGCCGTAGAGTCCCACCGACGGTCGCCACCCCTACTGTTTAGGACACGCCATGAGTGAAGCCACGCCGTACGTATTAATTCTGTATTACTCCCGTTCAGGAGCCACTGCAGACATGGCACGCCAACTAGCTGCGGGCGTTGAAAGCATCCCTGGTATTGAGGCGCGCTTGCGCACCGTGCCAGCAGTGTCGCCAACCTGTGAAGCGGTGGATCCAGAGATCCCAGAGGAGGGGGCTGTTTATGCAGGCCTGGATGACTTGCGCCACTGCAGCGCGCTAGCGTTAGGTAGTCCGACGCGTTTTGGCAATATGGCAGCACCGTTAAAGTATTTTCTCGACACCACCAGTAGCCTCTGGATGAACGGTGCGTTAATTGATAAACCCGCCAGCGCCTTCACCTCCACGTCCAGCTTGCATGGCGGCCAAGAAAGCACGCTATTGACGATGCTGGTACCGCTACTCCATCACGGCATGGTGTATGCGGGCATTCCCTACAGTGAAACCGAGCTGCTGAACACTCAGCACGGCGGCACGCCTTACGGGGCTAGCCATGTGTCAGGGGCGCGCAGTGATCGCCCGGTAGACGAGCACGAACGGGCTCTGTGCAAGGCACAAGGTAAACGGCTCGCGAAACTAGCGCTGGCAATGCACAAGATGCGCCTGGAGGAAACACCATGAGGCAGTGGTTAGAGGGGCTTGAGGAGAAACACGGGCTCGATAAATTAACTCGACAAGCACGACAGTTAGTAATCATCAGCTTTGTGCTGCTACTGCTACTGGTGATTTATCGTGGCTTCTTTGTACAGGGCGATACGTTTAACTGGCGGCCAGTCGTGGCGTTTGTGCTTCCACTGGTGCTGTTCTTGCCGTCTATTATTGGCCAGAGAGCTCGTGGGCACGCTTGGCTTGCGTTCGTCAGCCTGCTCTACTTCACCCAAGGCGTTATGTTAGCCACGCTACCGGGGCAAGGCATGCGTGGCGTTCTGGAGGCCTTAGTAGCCCTGGCGCTGTTTGCAGGCTGCATGGGCTATGCGCGCTTTCGTAGCCGCCAGCAGCGCCTTAACGGCTAATAAAACCAGAGCCAGCCACTCACGCCTGCTGCTACCAGCAACGCGCCAGTCGCATAGCGCTTTTGTACACGGTAAGCGGCAGGCTTTTCATCCGCTGGCACGTTTGAAAAACGCTTCACACCCGTCAGCATAGCGGGCACTAAGCGTTCGCCCTGCAGGGTATGCCAAACCAAACCCACCAGATGCAAACCAATCAATATCAGCAACAGGTCGCTATTCAACGAATGCAGCCGGGCTAGCACGTCACCTACTGATGGGCCCAAAAGCCCATACAGCGGTGCCTGAAAGAAAATATCATCGCTCAGAAATAGCCCGCTAAGCGCTTGAAAACCCAGTGACACTAGTAATAGTACCACCATCCATCCGCCTACCGGGTTATGGCTTGCATAGTGCGGTGCGCGCCGTGTTATCAGCGCTTTGGCGTACCCGGCCGCTTTCTTCGGGCCGTATAAAAAAGTGCTAAACCGAGCGTAGGGGGGGCCTACCAACCCCCAAATAAAACGGAACACCAACAGGCCAATAATGATGTAGCCTGACTGAGCATGCACTTCGATAGGAAATAAAAACGGTTGCCCCGTGGTTTTGGTGGTGTAAAACGAAATCACCACCGCCGCCAACAGGGACCAGTGAAACAAACGAATTAACTTATCCCATACGGCCATGCGTGTCGTGCGACTCTGCATCAAGCTATCCTCTAACGTCATACTGGTAGAGTTTCTCATTTATTGCTGTTTTCTCATAGAACGATTCAGCGCGCCTGCTAACGCTTTGCTACTGCTCTTATCGTTTGCAACCACAAACCGAACAACACTTGAGCTTTATCGGTAGACCAGCGAACATGACAATAATGCAACTTATCACTGCAAGGGAGCTTCACCGATGACACGAAAGATTGCCGACGTCAGGCGTGACTATGAGGGTGGGCGTTTAGAAGAAGCGCAAACCCCAGATAACCCGTTTGTCATGTTTGATGAGTGGTTCAGCTTAGCGCTGGAAAGCGAAGGCAAGGATGGCAATGCCATGACCCTCGCCACGGTGGACAGCCAGGGTCGTCCTCATGCACGCGTTGTGCTGCTTAAGGGATTCGATGAGCAGGGCATGGTGTTTTTCACCAACTACCATAGCTATAAAGGCAGCGAGTTAAACAACGTGCCTTATGCTGCCTTGACGTTCTGGTGGCCCTCCTTATCACGCCAAGTACGCATCGAAGGCCCAGTGGAGCAAGTGTCTGCAGAAGAGTCAGACGAGTATTTTGCCAGCCGCCCGCGCGGCAGCCAGTTAGGGGCTTGGATCGCGACCCAAAGCGTGGTCATTCCAGATCGCAACTGGATTGAGGAGCGTCAAAAGCGCTTTGAACAGGCTTACGAAGGCCAGGATATTCCGCGCCCTATCCATTGGGGCGGCTACCGAGTAAATCCTGAAATGATCGAGTTTTGGCAAGGGCAACCCAGCCGTTTGCACGACCGCCTGCGCTATGAGCGCCGTGATGGCGGTGAGTGGAGCCGGTTCCGTTTAGCGCCCTAATCATCTAGCGCGACATGTCATTCAACAAATGGCCTGCCGGTATTCCAGCAGGCCATTTGTTTGAGCGTGGCTTAGGCTTAATCCGGCTGGCTCTCCAAGCGGTGCCGTTGCCACTCGCTGTCGGGTTCGTTTAGCCGTAACACTGCATCAATCACCTGCTCTTCCATGTTGTACCGACAGCGGAAGCCAAGGTGCTTCATCAGTGCCCGCATCGGGTGGTTATCCACCATGATCTTGCCGATCATTTCGAGCGTGCCGATGCTGGTGCAGTAGTCGATCATCTTCTTCATCAGCAGGCTGCCAATGCCCAGCCCCTGAAGATCATCCCGAATGATAATAGAGAACTCAGTGCGGATATTGTCTGGATCATTCCAAACCCTCACCACTCCCAGCATCTCCTTACTGCCATCATCGTGCTGATGCTCGGCAATAAATGCCATTTGCCGGTCATAGTTGATATGCGACAGGATGGAGAGGTCCCGCTGGGTAAGGTTCGACTTGTTGTGGAAGTAGCGAAAACGAATGCTCTCTTCCGATAGCTGGCGGTGGAAGGTAGTAATGAGCGGAGCATCCTCGGCGCGAATAGGCCGCACCTCCACCTGCCAGCCGTTATTGAGTGTGACCCACTCCCTGAGCTCTTCCGGGTAAGGCATGATCGCAAAGCGTGCGGGGTGCCCCAAATCCATCGCAAAATCGACTGCCAGCATGCCGTCACGGTTTAGCAGCAGCGGGTTGAGCTCCAAACCACGCAGATCCGTCAGGTCAGAGGCCATTTGTGACAGCTTAACCAGCAGTTGGCAAAGGTGCTGAATATCTCGCTCGGGGTCGGCAGAGTGCTCACGAATCAATGACGCCGCATGAGTGCGGCCTACTACATCTGAGGCGAGGCTCATATTGAGCGGCGGCAGCGCCACTTGGCGGTCGGCAAGTACGTTAACCTTGTAACCGCCAATACCGAAGACGATCAGCGGCCCAAACACGGGGTCCCGAGTGATGCCTGCACAAATTTGCATAGAGTGTTTGCCACGCTGCATGGGCTGTAAGCAGTACTCACGAATGGCGTGTTCGGGAAATTTCTCTTGTACTTTATCGCCTAACCGCCGCACGCCCTCAGCGACTTGCTCCGGCGTTTCCAAGTCTTGCAGCAGCCCAGCGGAAATTTTATGCGGGTGCTTGCGATAGCGATAAGGCCGGCAGTTACCCTCATGAACCACTTTCAGCGCCTTGGGCCCCGGAAAGCGCTCGGCGACCACCAAAGCCTCTTCTGGCGAGTGCACATAGGCGCTGGTGGAGGTAGGAATGCCGTAAGCCTCCAACACTTGCGCGGTTTCAGAGTGGGTGAGTGTCTGCCTGCCCTGCTCTTTTGCCTGCTTGATCAGTGCTCGGCATTCTGCACGTATTTCCGGGCTGGTAGAAAACGGCAGGCTGGGGGGGATTTCATGCAGCAGCGCCTGCACACGCTGGTAATCCACCATGTGCATAAACGCCTTCACTGCCTTTTCAGGCGAGGTATAGGTGGGAATCCCTGCCAGGTTGCAGACATGGCGAGCATTTAGCGCTTCTTTCAAGCCCATCCAGCTAGTGAGTAAATTACGCTTAAAGGTTTTACGGTGATCGATCAGCGCTTGGGCGGTGACCTGGGAAGGCGCTAACCTCGTGGGGGCATGCACTACCAGCACGGCATCCACATTAGGGTCAGCGGTGACGATTTGCAGCGCCTCCACAAAACGCTCTGGCGTCGCGTTACCGCCTAAGTCCACAGGGTTTTCACCCGGCTTACTCATATCCACTTGGCTTTTATGCAGAGCCGCCTGGGTGTCTGGGCTGAACTCAGCGAGCTTGCCACCCGCGCTAATCAGCTTATCGATGGCCAGCATGGCAGGCCCAAGCCCGTTGGAAACAATCGCCAAACGGTCGCCGTGTAGTGGCTTCATGCGTGATAGCGTTTCCAGCGCATCGAGCATTTCATCCGAATCGTTTACCCGAACCACGCCTGCACGGGCGAAAGCAGCATCGAACACCACGTCGCGATTGGCGATTCCCGGTGTAGGGGGCATGCTGGAAATATCCGACTGCGGCGTGCGGCCACTTTTGATCGCCACCACCAAACGGTTACGGGAAGCATCCCGTACGGAGGTCATAAAGTGCTGGGCATCCGTTACCCGCTCCAGATGCAATAAGATGGCCTGAGCAGGGGAAAACTGGTTCACATAGTCGATCAAATCAGGCAGCAGGACATCAACGCTGTCCCCTACGGTAATCAAATGGGAGAAGCCAACATCGCGACCCGCTGCCCAGTCGATCATCGCGTTGGCCAGCATCCCTGACTGGCCTAGGTAGGCGACCCTGCCGGCTTTAACCGGCTGGCTGGCGTAGGAGGCATTGAGCTTTTTGCCGGGCACAATCAGCCCCATACACTCCGGACCAAGCACACGAATGCCTGACTCCCGGGCAGCTTGCAGCATGCGTTGACGAATAGAGCCTTTACTGCCCTCTTCACGGTCAAGGTAGGCCCCACCAGAGAGCACCAAAGCGGCTTTTACGCCAAACTTTCCGAGCTTTTTAATCAGTTTGGGGACGCCCTCAATAGGCGAACACACTACTGCAAGGTCTGGCACTTCCGGCAGCTCATCAACCGTACGCACACAGTCAACGCCAAACACCGTCTCGTAGCCCTTGAGGTTAACGGCCCAGAGCTTACCTCTAAAACCACCCTCTTGAAGGTTGCCCAAAACCAAACCACCCAAGGACTCAGGCTTTTCAGAGGCACCGAACACGGCCGCCGAACGAGGTTCGAAAAAATGATGCAAAAAACGTGTGCTCACGAATGTGCCTCCCCTGGAGTGAATGACTACTGTGTACGACTTATTGACACTGTCGCGCAAGTCCCCGTGGCGATTAAGGTAGCTTTATTGTTATCGGAGCGCTTGCATGATCACTGCCTACCTTACCCACCCCGACTGCGCATTGCACCACATGGGGCCAGAACACCCTGAAAGCCCACTGCGGCTGGAGGCAATTCGTGCGCGCCTATCACTCTCTGGGCTATTGCAGCAAACCATGCAAGCCGATGCGAAAGAAGCCTGCGATGTGGCCTTGGCAAGAGTACACCCCCTTCGCCACCTAAATGCGCTGGAAAAGTGCCTTCCCAAAGAGGGGATTGTCACGCTGGACAGCGACACTATGATGAACCCAGATAGCCTAAAAGCCGCACGAGTAGCCGCAGGTGCAGTCGTGCGTGGTGTTGATCAGGTGTTTAAACGCCAGGCAGATAACGTATTTTGCGCCGTTCGTCCGCCTGGGCACCATGCAGAAGCTGCGGATGCGATGGGCTTCTGCTTTTACAACAACATTGCCGTGGGAGCCGCTCACGCAAAGGCCAAATACGGCGCTAAGCGCATCGCCATTCTCGATTTTGATGTGCATCAATGTAACGGCACTATCGATATTTTTAAAAATGACCCCGAAGTACTGATTTGCACTAGCTTTCAGTACCCCTTCTACCCGTGGCGTTACCTGCGCAGCGAATGGCAGAACGTAGTGAACACGCCGTTAGAAGTAGGCACGGCAAGTCAGGAGTACCGTCGCGTGATAGAGCATCAGTGGCTGCCCGCACTGCACGCGTTCAAACCCGATCTCGTGATGCTATCGGCAGGCTTTGACGCACATAAAGATGACCCTATGGGCGACATCTGCCTAGAGGATGAAGATTTCTACTGGGTAACACACTTGGCTATGGAAATCGCGGCGCTCTACGCCGATAACAGAGTCGTGTCTGTGTTGGAGGGTGGCTACAATCCCACGTCATTGGCTAGCGGTGCCGAAGCACACCTGAAAGCGCTCTTGGGCCTGCCCTTCACCAATGTTCCCTAGCCGCACCCGCGGTTAGGGAGCTGTGGTACTATGCAGCCACTATGTTGGCCTCCATTCTACGTGACCGTTATGACCGCCACTTCTGAAGAGCACGCAGCGCTGCGCATCGCGTCAGGGCGCAAACCTTTTGTCGAGCCGTTACGCCTGGGCGAGCGCCTCAAGCAAATTCGCCTTGCCAATCAGTGGACGTTGGAAGATGTGAGCCAGCGCACCGGCATTGCTCGCTCCACGCTCTCCAAAATCGAGAACGATCAGGTGTCGCCGACGTTTAGCGTGGTGCAGAAACTGATTAGTGGTCTCAATATCGACCTGCCCCAGCTCTTTACGCCACCCAAACGCGAACGCTACACCATGGGTAGGCGCGATCTCACGCGGAAAGGAAAAGGGCAGTTGCACCCTACTCCCACCTACGAGCATGAGTTGCTGGGCCATCAGCTTGCGCAAAAGCGCATGATTCCGTTTAAAACCATCGTACGGGCGCGTAGTTTCGAAGAGTATCACCAGTGGGTGCGTCACGATGGCGAAGAGTTTTTGATGGTGCTGCACGGCGACATCATGCTTTATACAGAATTCTATGCGCCGCTGGTACTGGCCGAGGGCGACAGCATCTACTTCGATAGTGACATGGGCCACGCCCTAGTCTCTACCAGCCAAGACGATGCTGTCGTGCTATCGGTGTGTACCCGAGGGGATTTGGTTTAGCGCTAAGGTTGCTTACTACAAGCAGTTCGTGGGCTTCGGCAACCCAGCAATACGAGCCAAACGTTTCGGCGGGCTGCCGGGGAATAGGCTCATTAAATAGACCGAGCGCCCTTTTTCCTCGCCTAATGCTTGCTTGGTGGCTTTGACTAGCGGTCGCATCGCTGGTGCCATTTCATAGCGGGCATAAAAATCCCGCACCACGCGAATGAGCTCCCAGTGCTCCTCTGTAAGTGTTAGCTCTTCATCCTTAGCTAACAAATCGGCAACCCCCTCGTCCCAGTCCCCTTGCTTTACTAAATACCCCTCAGGGTCGAGTTTGATTTGTTTATTAGCATCAAGATAACGGTATAAATTTTCATCACTCATTGATTTAGTACCATGACAGAATCTTAGTATGCTGCTCAGTCAGTTCGACAAAGCCTTCCATATCCACCAGGATTGCTTGGCTATTGAGCGCAGCTCCGCTTAAGCCGCGAGAAGCCGCATCCTCTTTTAGCACACACACGCTCACATCAGCCGCCGCATCCCAACCTTGCCAATCAGCATGCAGTAACGCCTGCACGGCATCTTCAATCAGTAAAATACCATCGCCCTCCGCAACGGTAGAGAGCATCTGCGCGGCCGCTTCGCTGTGCGGGGGCTTGTTCAGAATATGTAACATGTTGCTGCCCGTTTAAAAATTCATGACATAGGAGTGACGCTGTACCAATTCGGGTAAGGTATCGTCGGCCACTACCGTCGCCCCATCCACTAGTTGGGCTGCTTGCAAGTTCAACGCATCCAGCGCGCTTTGAGGCACTAGCAGCTGATCGATATCATACATCTCCAGCATATCAATGGTCGGTAGCGTTGCCTTTTGTCCTGGCGCACCGGCTGCCTGCTCTTTGAGAAGCGCCAGCACTCCCTGGCCAAGAAACAATAGACTAACCGTTTGGCCAAAGGCCGCAGCGACCAGCGCTACATCTAGCCCTTCTCTCAAGGCATTGGAGCTATAGGGGGCATGGCGAATAATCACTAGCCGTTCGTGTTCATGACTCATTGGGCGCTCTCTCTAGGCAAATGTGATTAAACGGTCACAGCGCTGCTGAAGCGTCAGCAGTTGCCCTAACCCGGTTAACTCAAATGGCGCATCCAGATTAAAGTGCGCTTGCCCATGGCGTTTTGCCTCAGCTTCACTCATTACGCCACGGCGCAGCGCCGCCGCAATGCACACGTCCAGCATCACGCCATGCTCATGATGCAGCGCTATCCAAGCGTCGCGCATGTTGAGTTCATCCTGCGGAGGTGTCATTAAGCTGGAGGCGTTATGAATCCCTTCTTGATAGAAGAATACGCCCGCCACTTGATGGCCTCGGCTGATCACTGCTTTAGCAAAGCGCAGTGCCGAATGAGGTGCCGCACTTGTGTAGGGGGCACCCATGACTAATAAGCCGTACTCCATTGCATCATCTCGTGCCAATTCAACGAAAAAAAACAGACCCTACTGAGTAGGGTCTGTCATTGATGTCACTTCGATCAAGTGATCGCGTTCTTACTACCCAATCAATCGTTGCTCATGATGCCCAGAATAGACAGCAGGCTGACGAACAGATTGTAGATAGAAACGTACAGCGTCACGGTAGCGAGGATGTAGTTGGTCTCGCCAGCGCGGTGCACAATTTCGCTGGTTTGATAGAGAATCGCGGCAGACGCAAATAGCACGAAGCCTGCAGAAACCATCAGCGACAGCGCAGGAATGTTGAAGAAGATGCCTGCAACCATCGCCAGAATCAACACGATGGCACCTGCCATCAGGAAATTGCTGAGGAAGCTGAAATCTTTCTTCGTGGTCAACGCAACCGCAGAGAGGCCAATAAACGTCAGGCCGGTCATAGCCAGCGCATTCATAATCAGCGCACCGCCATTAGGCAACGTTAGGTACGCAGAAATAATTGGGCCCAGGGTAAAGCCCATAAAGCCAGTAAACGCAAAGGTCGACAGCAGTCCAACTGCGGAGTTAGCTGTTTTGTGAACCAGGAACATCAAGCCGTAAGCACCGATGAAGAATACAAAGATATTCATCTGCTGGATGCCCATCGCCACTGAGGCACCCGCGGTGACGGCAGAGAACAGCAGCGTCATTGCCAGCAGCGCGTATGTGTTGCGTAACACCTTATTGGCGCTCGCACTACTCACCGAACTGTGTGTTTGCGTTCTTGCCATATTCGAATCGTTAAAAGCCATGTATCTATGCTCCCTAGTAGTCATACTATCAACGGACAAGCATGCCGTTACCTAGTTCCAGACGCAAGTCTTTGTCTTCCACGCAATCCGCACGTTTTTACGCATCTCCTCTCGGCATGCTTTAACTCCCACATCGACTTGGACACTACAATGCGCTTTAAAATCCCCACTCCCCTCTCAGTAACGGGTATTTCTACACTTTCTGCCCTTACCTTTTCCACCTTATTACTTTCCACAACGGTCTATGGCTATACCCCTAGCGGCAAAGACATCACTTACGGCCTGAATGGCGAGAGTTTTGAAGGTTATTTGGTCTCCGCTGGAGAAGACGCTAAAGGCAGCGTGCTCATCGTGCCTCAGCGCTGAGTAGCTCGCCCCTCAAACGGCAACCGGCTGCCAGCCTTCTGGCGAATAGCGCTCAAGGCCGTTATCCCCCATCCGGGTGAGCCACAGCCAGCGGTGGTTGATTAAATCGGCCACTACCGGCTGGCGTTCAATAATCGCTTCGATGCGTTCTCTGGGCGCGTCGATCACCACGGTTAAGCGCAACGGCTCGTGATGAAGCTTCTCGCCATCGCGCAGCGACTGCTCCGGCAGGCCAATGCGCAGTTGGGGCGAATTACCTTCAATAACGCCCACATGGCCACCCACCACTGAATGCAGCAGCTTATTGCCAGCGCCGTACAGCCCAGGCACCACGGTAGACGCGTAGTACTGCAGGTTGATCCAACTGGCCACCAGCATCGGTGCCATCATCAGCCCTTCTAACACCTTGCCTTCTGGATCTTGCTCTGGGTGGTAGTCGTGCAAGAACGCGCGCCCTTCCAACGCTTTCCCTTGGGTACGCGCCCGTGGCGCTAAAATAAGCGCGGCGTTATTTACCAGCCCCCACTCAGGCCGTGGTTGCGACCAGTCGGCACCGCGCGTAGCGAAGGTTTTCAGGCGCTCAATAGGGTCGGCGTCATCCACCCCCAGGTCAGGTGCCCGCTCTAGACGAGTAGCCTCACCCGCCACGTGTACACCGCTTTCAAATGCGGCCAGCGCGTCTTCTAGCGCTTCGGGCATCTGCTCATCCCGATAGACGTGCACGCGGTCGGTGAGCGTGCAGTGGGTGGCGGCCAATACGTGAAAAGGGCTGGGCAACGTCATACCTGCGTGTTGTACGGCCTGCTGTACTTCTAGGTCGTTCAGCAGCGCAGCGGCCACTCGCGCATTCATGCCGCCGCCCTGCCCGCCGCAGGCCCCGCAGGTCAGCCCGGCGTGATGCGGGTTGTTTTCGCTTTGGGAGTCGTGGCCCACCAGCACCAGCAGCGACGCCGTGGGGGTTCCCAGCAGCGTTAGCAGGTTTTTCGCCAGCGCTATTTTTTCATGGCGGGCAATTGGCTCGCCGTCGTAGGTGTGAAAAAGCCCGGCGGGCGCTTCGCACTGGGGCACGGTTGCCTGTTTACGCAGGCTGTCTTTAATCAGCTTCCAGCCCCAGGCAATGCCGGTTGTTTCCACCAGGGTAAAGGTTGAAAGCGGCGCGTACTTCGCGTGGCGCACGCTTTGGCGCAGGCTCTCTTTTTGATAGCGCTGAACGCCCCGCTGCTGCGGCTGCAACGAGCCCACCCGATAAGTCGGTTTTAACAACCCCGGCACGCGGGGCTGGGCACGCTCAGGCCCTGTAGCCGCATCGGCCACCGGCATAGCGAAGAACCCCGCGACGCCTAATGTGGCAACGGTAGGGGTGGCCTGCTCTAAATGGCGACGGAACCGCTCAGAGCGTACATCGATACAGAACGCAGCCTGTACCTTGGGAGCGGAGGAAGACTCGGCACTCGGCGCGGCTAACGTTATGGCTAGCGCCCGCTGATAGCCCAGCTCATAGGCATGCTGCCAACACCACAGCGCCTCATGCGCAGAAGTAATGCCCGCATCGGCGGTTTGCCACTGGGCAAACCACTCGCTCTGTTGGATGCTGGTGAGCTGGTCAACGCCTATCCACTCCCATGCCAGTACCATGGCAGCCAGCTGGGTAATGCCCGCCTCTGCCTGCTGGTGGGCGGTATGCCAACCAATGCCTTGGCACCAGGAAGCCCAGCCGTTAATCCGTAACAACAGGGTGTGGGCCAGTACCTCAAACGCTTCTGGGGTGAGCGCCCAATCCTCAGCTATTTGCTCAACCGCTGCTGTGGGGTCATCTGGCAGAGCTTGTAACGCCTGGCGCTGCGCTTTAGGCCAGCGCAGATCGTGTTGTGCCGACGTTTTCCAGAAGTGATAAAGCGAAGGCACAAAACGGCTTGCCCAGCGCTGTTGATGGTGATCGAAGTAGCTGGCACAGCTTTCCGCCAGCGGGTCAAACCCATCATGCCCTGCCAGGGAATCCCAGGCGCTGCGTAGCGGCGTTACCGGCTTTGGCGGTGTTGCCAAGTAGCTCACTAAGCTCTGCTCGCTATAGGCGTAGCCGCCTTGGCGCAGCACCTGCTGCAGGTCTTGCGGGGTAATCCGGCCCGATTCCCAAGCATTACGATAAAACTCGGCAGGCATGGTCATCGGCTGCCCGGCCCGGCGGCTGAGCGCTTGGCTCACCTGCTCAATGGGCTGATGCTTCAGGCCCCACCAGGGGTTGACCGCAATCCACTGGTCCAGCGGCCACACCGGGGCAATGGCGTCGGTCGCGCGCTTTAGCGCATCGCGATACTGCTCTGGCGACGGCACTGACGAATGGTGTGAGGATGTGTCTACGGCAATAGGCTGACTCATGACCACTCTCCTTTTAAACCAGGGGCAAGCGATGAAGGACGCGACCAGGCACGAATGGGGGCTACCGCATCCACCGCACGCTGAAACGGCAGTGCCAGGTAAAGCCCCTGGCTAAAGTGAACGCGCCAGCGGGCTACCCAGGCAGCCTGAGGGAACAGCGTGACGGCTCCAGCGGCCAACACTAGGCTTGCCAGCATCAGTGTCCCTAAAAGTCCTGCCGTGAGTGTTAAGGGCGTGTAGGCGCTGGGCAGTGCAGGTGCCAGCACGCTGTGTAGCAAGGCATACAACGGCACCAGGGCAAGCGCCATTCCTACCAGCGCTAAACGCTTGGGTTTGGCGGTGCCCACCGGCATGCCCAACAGCGTGCTGCCCACCGCCAAGCTAAGCAGTGCACCCAGCAGCGGATTATGGCTAACCAGCGAGGGCCACAGCATCAGTACCATCGCCGCGACAGCGGCCGCAGGCAGCGCAAGAGAAAGACGCTGACGCAGCGGTGCAAGCGGCAGGCGCTCACAGCGCGAGGCCCTCACGGTACGGCCAGACGCCAAGAAGGAGTGAGCTTTGTAAAGCGAGTGCGCCAACAGGTGAGCCAGCGCCAAGGTGTACGCCCCTACGCCAATTTCAAACAGCATAAAGCCCATTTGCGCGCAGGTAGACCACGCCAGAGCATGCTTGACGGAGGTTTGGGTCAGCATCGTCATCACCGCGACCAGTGCGGTAAAACCACCCACCGCAATGAGCAGGTAGTGGCCCAGCGTTAGGCCATCAAACACCGGGAACAAACGCAGCCACACAAAGCCCCCCAGGTTAATCACCCCCGCATGCAGCAGCGCGGAAACCGGTGTGGGGGCTTCCATGACTTTGATCAACCAGCCATGCATCGGCACCTGGGCGCATTTGCACAGTGCCGCGATGGCCAGCGCCACTGAGGCGGCCTCCACCTGCCAGCCGCTAGAGGACGCCGCAGCGGCCGCAAACAGCTCAGGTAGCTGAAAGGTACCGAAACGTGCATATAAAAGCACTACCGCTACAACCAGCGCCGCATCGCCTATACGGCTAACCACAAATTTTTGCCATGCCGCCCGTTGGGCTTCCACACGCTCAGGGTAGAGCGTTAATAAGTGGTGCAGCGCCACACTCACTCCCACCCAGGCAATCAGCATCACGACCAAGTGATGGGTAAAGACCAGCAGCATCACGCTTGCCAGCACCACCAAACACCAGGGCAAAAACCGACGCTCGCCACGGTCGCCCTTTAGGTAGTTCTCTGCAAAACGCAGCAGCACCGTGCCTAACAAGCTGATCAGTAGCGCCATCCACACGGCCAAACCATCCGGATACAAGCCCAGCGGCTGAGCGGCTTCGGGCAAGCCGGTAGGTACACCCAGCGCATCCAGCACCAGTAGCCCGCCCACCGCTAGGCTCGCGACCAGCGCACTTGCCGTTAACCAGCGGCCTATTTGCCAAGCGCGCTTCAGCGATGCGGGCGTGCTGGCCCGTGCGCTGACGCCCGCCATCACTAACAGCGAAACCGGGACCAGTAACCACAGCGCTAGCAGTGATAGCACCGTTATGTTGATAAAATGTGGCATAGCCTTTCCCCTTCAGTCGTATGCCACAAACTATGCCCAGCTCGCCACCATATAAAAAATAGTTTATTTTTCAATAATCGTTCTTTAAAACAGAACGAATAGCCAACACGCAGCCTGAGGCCCCTCTGCCATGAAGCTCAACTACCATCACCTTTACTATTTTTGGCAAGTGGCGAAATCAGGCCACCTGACCCGCACGGCCGAAGCGCTGCACGTGTCACAGTCGTCGCTTTCCCAGCAAATTCGCCAGCTAGAGGAGCGCCTAGGCCAAGCGCTGTTTATTCGCGAAGGGCGGCAGCTGCACCTTTCCGAAGCGGGCAGGCTGGCGTTTGATTACGCGGAAACCATCTTCACCCAAGGCGAAGAGCTGAGCGCGCTGTTTGCTGAAGGCGGCCACGCCCATCGCGAAGTGGTGCGCGTCGGGGCAGTGGCCACGCTATCGCGCAACTTTCAGGAAGGATTTGTACGGCCGCTGCTGGGCCGAGACGACCTAGATTTGATACTGCAAAGCGGTGGTCTGGATGACCTGCTAAGGCGGCTTTCGGCCCACAAGCTAGACGTGGTGCTCTCTAACCAACCCGTGCGTGGCGATAGTGAACACCCCTGGCGCTCCCAGCGGTTAGCGCGCCAGCCGGTAAGTTTAATTGCAGCACCCCACCTCTCGCCGCCCCCTGCTTTTCCCAAAGGCTTAAACGGCCACGCGTTTATTCTGCCTGGGGTTGAAAACGCCACTCGCCACGCCTTCGACCAGCTGTGCAGCCACTACCGGCTAACGCCCAAGATTGCCGCCGAAGTCGACGACATGGCAATGATGCGCCTACTGGCGCGGGACACGCAGCACATTGCCGTTATGCCCCCCGTGGTAGTACGTGACGAGCTGCACAACGGCACGCTAAAAGATTACGGCGCGCTGCCCGGCGTATGGGAAGAATTCTACGCCATTACCATTCAACGCCGGTTTGAATCCCCCAGCCTAAAAGCGCTGCTCACTCGCTCTGGCGAATCGCTGTTGGATTAGCGCGTAGGCAAGCGCTCTACTTAGCCAACAAGCCCGCCACACCCCGCTCGGCGGCTTCAATGGCACCGCCTAAATACCCGGCATACTGTTCACCCCATTCGCTACCAATGCCAGTTAAGCAAAGCTGCCAAGGCCCCATCGCAAGCGCGAGCAGACGGTGCTATCCCATGATGCTCGCTGGGCTGTTGATAGGTGTGGGTAGCGGTGAACGTCTCCTGCGCCCAATCTTTAATCACATCCCGCGTTGGGTTAGCCGCCTCAGGGCCAACAACCTGGCGAGCTGAGCGCGGCAGTGCTGGCGCAAGGCTTCATCGCCCACCTGCGCTCGTACACGCTCAGCCCCCGCAACACACTAAGGTAGGTGGGCGCTTTACCTTCCCCGGCTTGCCCGCTTTCAAGCGGTGGCCAGGCAGCCCAAGCTAATAATGGAATACCCTACCCCAGCAAACAACGGCGTAGCTATGACCCTAGCGCCAGCTAGATAGAACTTTCCTTTCTTTCTTTTTGTCCATACAATTAAATAACATGATAATCGACTTTGACCCGAACAAAAGCGCTCGCAATGAGGAGGAGCGCGGCTTACCTTTCACAGCGGTTGAACGCTTTGATTGGGACGGCGCGCTATTCCATGAAGATGACCGCTACGACTATCCAGAACAGCGCTTCATCGGGTTGGGCAAGATCGGGCAACGGGTACACGTGGTGTGCTTTACGCCCATTGAAGGCGGCATACGGGTTATCAGCCTGAGGAAAGCCAACACACGGGAGGTAAGGCGCTATGAAAACGCGGCTCACGAATAAAGACGGTGAAGTAAGAGAACTCACAGACCAGGACGTTAAGCAGATGCGCCCTATGTCTGAGGTGTTGCCCGCTAACCTACAACGCGCCATTGGTCAGCGTGGCCGCCAGCAGGCACCCACCAAGGTAAAGACTTCCATCCGCTTATCGCCGGAAGTGATCGAGCACTTCAAGGCGCAAGGGGAAGGCTGGCAACGGCGCATAGATCAGGCGCTAAAGACTTACATTCAAGAGCACAGCCACAGCCGTTAAGGTGGCGCGTGGCTATAATTCCGATTCTCTGAAGGAATTACGCTAAATCAATGCGTTGCCCATAGTTTCAGCGTAAAAGGTGCGGATCGTCACCTTTTACGGCTGGCTATGACCACCACCTCCACAGCATCGAATGCTTGAGACTTCGGCTAAACAACAATCAACCGCACCCGGTGCGGCTCGCTCACATCAATTTCAGCGCTACTTGTCACCCGCACGCCCCCCCGCGGGAGTTCGGCGGGGCGTGTCGGCTGACTAGCGGCGGGATCGGTGGCGCTCGCTACAGCGCGGCGGCCCATATCGGTTAGGTGCCCAGCAGAATGAAAGGCTAGAAAGAAGGTCAGGAGGGAACCGACTTTTCACCATGAAACTGGAAATCTATCCAGTATGACTACCTGAGAATAGCTCTCAAAAAAATGGTTAGAAAAGTGGTTAGAATGCAAAAAAAATCAAAGCCCGCAAGTCGTTGACTCTACGGGCTTTTTTAATAATGGCGGAGGGACAGGGATTCGAACCCTGGATAGGCTATTAACCTATGCCGGTTTTCAAGACCGGTGCATTCAACCGCTCTGCCATCCCTCCGGCTTATGGGTGCGTATACTAACAGCTTCTCCTTGTAAGTCAACGCCTTTTGAATAAATTAGTAGAGCCTTAAGCCT
The DNA here is from genome assembly GCF_024124725.1 of Halomonas sp. Ps84H-12. Taxonomy (NCBI): domain Bacteria; kingdom Pseudomonadati; phylum Pseudomonadota; class Gammaproteobacteria; order Oceanospirillales; family Halomonadaceae; genus Halomonas; species Halomonas sp. Ps84H-12. The sequence continues at coordinate 108,342 of NZ_JAMXSJ010000007.1, forward strand.
ACCCGGGTAATGTCGCCGCCTTCCATTTCACTGACGACCCAGTGAATGCCGTGCCAGTCCACGTCGTCCCCCACCACTGGGTGGCCGCCTACCCGCAGAGAGACGAACTCGGCCAGGGTCATCTCCTGCTCGCCGGGGCTCAGAGTCAAGCCGTAGGCTTGAGCGATGTCTTGCATTTGGGCGTTGCCGTCCAAAGTAAAGGTGCCAAAGAAGGCGCGCTCTTGCTTGAGCTTGGCATCGCCATTGAACAAGCGATTCAGGGCCACCAGGTCTTCACTGCGACCAATCACGCAGACCACATCCCCCAGTTTCAGTCGGGTGCTGCCTTTGGGGTGGAGCATGACATGGTTGCGGAACAACGCCGAGATCAAGGCGCCGGAGGGAAACCGCAGCAGCCGGATAGGCACATCGTCCAAGTCCTGGTTTTCTACCGTGTAGACGAACATTTCAAAATCGTTTTCCGGCAGGATGCCCAGTGGACCGCGACGGTTGGGCATGGTACCCGCGGGTACTTCTACTTTCAGCCAGCGGGCCATGAGGGTGAGAGAGCCGCCTTGAATCAGCAGCGACATCAGCACCACCGCAAAGGCGACATTAAAGTAGAGCGACGCGTTTTCGACTCCGCCAATCACTGGAAAAATGGCGAGCACGATCGGAACGGCTCCGCGCAGGCCGACCCAGGCAATGAAGAGGGTTTCGCGCCAACGGAATTTGAAAAAGGGTTTAATGCTAATCAAGACGGCCAGCGGGCGAGCAACGAAGATCAACGCCAACGCAACGAAGCCAGCGGGCAGGGCCACGTCCCAAAGCTCGCTGGGCGTCACCAGCAATCCCAGCACCAAGAACAAGCCAATTTGGCTCAACCAGGCCAAACCATCGTGTACGGGCAGGATGAAATTGAGGTGGCGGCCTGGCTGATTACCAATCATCAGGCCCGCTAGATAAATCGCTAAAAAGCCGCTGCCTCCCAGCACGCTGGTCAACCCGAACACGCTAAAGCCAAGTGCCAGCGCCAGCATGGCATAAAGACCAGGTGCCAAGTCCAGCCAGCGGAGCAGTTTAGCGCTAAGCCATCCGCCCCCAATGCCGACGGCCAACCCAATACCAAACTGAGAAACAAAGAACAGCAACGTTTCGCTGACAGCGCCGATGTCACCGACCAGCAGCTCTACCAGCATCAGTGTTAGAAAGATCGCCATCGGGTCGTTGGTACCCGATTCGATTTCCAGCGTCGCCCCTACCCGTTCGTTAAGGTTCACTCCCCGTCCGCTTAACATGGAGAAGACCGCCGCAGCATCGGTAGACCCGACGATGGCACCTACCAGCAGCCCTTGCACCAAGGAGAGATCAAATACCCACATGGCAATGACGCCGACGATGGCACTGGTAATGAAGACACCGAACGTCGCCAGAGAGAGCGCAGGACGAAACCCGACTCGGAACGTTTTAAGACGCGTGCGCAACCCACCATCGAGCAGAATCATGGCGAGCGCTAGATGGCCGATCGTAAAGGCCATGGAATAATCATCGAACTCGACGCCTAGCAGGCCTTCCTCTCCGGCCAACATCCCGAGGCCCAAGAAAATCAGCAGTATCGGTACGCCCACCATGGAAGAGAGACGACTTGCGAGGATGCTGAGCGCCATTAGGGAACCACCCACTAGGAAGAACGTATAAATTGCGTCCATGTCTCTCCATCTCTACATTAATGCCGTTCTATTATTGCATATCGTTGCTGAATTTACTGAGCGTGTTCGCTAGGTTTATGCAAGGGACTAGCCAGATGCTTTGCCTGACAGCTAAACTCCGCCGTCCTACCATCGGGAGTTGAGGTTATGTTGAACGCTTTTTGGCGTGAACGTTCATTTCTAGCACTTTCATTGTTCTTTTTTTTATTATTTTCATTTTCAGCAACTTACGCAAACGAAGAGCGTGATTCAGGAAACCTCGACGCCCCTCTTTCTTTAGAAAGCGATGTAGCGCTTCCTGAAGGGCTGTGGCCCGCAGGCGATAACAGCGCAGCTGAAGTGCCTGAAGAAGCGCCCAGTATGGCGGTGATTCCCCCGCCGCCTCTTGACCCGCCGCCGCTGAAACAGCTCACACTAATGCTAGACTGGTACTTAAGCCCCCAGCATGCCGCCCTTATCGTGGCGAAAGAGCGGGCCCTGTTTGCTGCCCAAGGGCTTGAAATCGAGCTATTAACCCCAGCCGACCCATCCATTGCGATTAAGCTGCTGGCGGCCGGAGAAGTTGATTTAGCGCTCACCCGCCAGCCGCTGCTACATTTACATGCCCACGATGGCGCGCCAATTACACGCATCGCCACGCTGATAGAAACACCGTTAAATGCAGTGATCGTGGCAGGTGAAGCGCCAGCACCCGCAGCGGTTGCCGACGCCCTAGCCGATTTACACTACGGTTATTCCACCCGCGAGGGGCGTGATGTGTTAGTGGAACAACTTCTGCCCCGTTCAGTGCGCCAAGTCGATGACTTCGTTGCGCCTGAAAGCGTCCATTTTGATGCCGCCGATGCACTACGTTCGAGCAGAGTAGACGCCGTGGCGGATGGTTTTTTTCATACGCTACCCCAGCAGCTCGCCTCCGATGGTATCGTCACTCATACCGTGCGCTACAGCGACATCGATATCCCGCGCCACGATGGGCTGATTCTATTAGCCAATAGCGACTCCGTTGCTCGTCAGGCCACCACCTGGTCGCGGGTGCTGATCGCTCTGGAAGAGGCCAGCAACTGGATGATTGAGCACCCCGAAGAAGCCTGGACGCTGCTGGTCACAACACACCCCGTACTGGATAACCCCATCAATCAAGAGGCGTGGGATGACCTGCTCCGCCGCGTTGCGTTAAGCCCTGCGGCACTAGACGAGCGGCGCTATGCGGCGTTTGAAAGCTACTTACAGAGTGCGGGAGTCACAGAAAATTCAATTCCCATCACGCGGCTGGCGGTGAACCCCCACTTACTGATGGAGCGCTAACCCCTGATGGAGCGCTAACCCGCACGCCGTAATTACGATTGCGCCGCTATAAAGGCGTCGATCGCTTGCTGAAACGCATCAGGCTGGTCTGCATGCAGCCAGTGGCCAGCGTTTTTGAGGGTGACCAGCCGCGCCCGAGGCAGCACTTCACGCAGCGCTGGCAGCATATCGTCGCTCACGTAGTGGGAATTGGCACCGCGCAGTACCAGCGTCGCGCCTTCAAACGGGGAATCACCATCGGGCTCACCGATAATGGCCTCGTAGCCGCGTTGGATTTCATCCAGGCCAACCCGCACGCCCATAATGCCCTGCTCATCGCGCACGAGGTTGGTGGCCAAAAACAGCCGCGTAGGGCGCGAATCGACGTGCTCTGCTAGCAGGGCGTCTGCTTCGCGGCGATTGGTTGGCTTGCCTTTTCGTACTTGCTCCAGGGCAGCAAACACATCGTCATGGCCGTGCTGATAGGCCACCGGGGCAATATCGGCCACCATTAGCGAGAGGCAACGCTGCGGCGCTTGGCGCGCCAGCGTAATGGCTACCTTGCCGCCCATGGAGTGGCCTAAAATATGCGCTTGCTCAATACCCAGCTTATCTAACGCTGCCAACACATCCTGGCTCATGGCGCTATAGCTCATGCCTTCTGCGTGTGGGGAGCGTCCGTGGTTTCGCAGGTCCACCGCCACTACCCGGCGCTTGCGCTGCCACACTTTCAAATGCGAGCGCCAATTATCGGCACTGCCGAGCAAGCCATGAATCACGACCAGCGGCTGGCTATCCGCGTCGGCGTCAGCAGGCAGGTCAATCGCGTAAAGATCCACGGGGACATTGTCGGTCATGCTATTTCCTTATCGGTTAAGCGGTTCGCGGCGCAGCATCGTCCTGCCCTGTCCATACCACCAAACGACGCGTTAGCCATGCGAGCAGCAGGCCATAGAGCGGCAGGAAGAACAGCAGGCTAATGCCCAGCTTAATGGCGTAGTCAACGGCAGCAATTTCTACCCAGTGCTGAGCCATAAAGGGGTCAGGACTGTTATAGAAGGCGGTGGCAAAGAAGGCAAACGTATCGGCAAGATTGCCCACAATGGTCGAGCACACAGGTGCGACCCACCACGCCCACTGGCGCAGGCGGTCAAACACCTGCACATCGAGCAGTTGCCCCAATACGTAAGCAAGGAAGCTGGCAACTGCAATGCGGGCAACAAACAGGTTCCACTCGCCGAGTGCCTCAATGCCGGCAAAGCTGCCGCGTGGGAAGATCACTGACACCACGTAAGACACCAACAGCGCCGGAAACATCACGCGTAGGATAATCGTGCGGGCTGGCCCTTTACCAAATAGGCGCACCGTTAAGTCGGTGGCTAGAAAGATAAACGGAAAGCTGAACGCACCCCAGGTGGTATGAAACCCAAACAGCGTAAACGGTAGCTGCACCAGATAGTTACTGGCAGCAATGATGGCGATATGGAAGGCGACCATTACCATGAGGCAACGGCGATGCTGAGCGTCGGTTAAAGCAAACATACAGATTGGCCTTTTTTTGGTTGATAGAGGGGTTAGGGAACCCTCGAAAAAGCGCGTTGAGCGCCACTGGGCCGCGCATTATACGCGTTCCTCACGGCAAACGCACAAAGCCGCCCATGGGGTTGGGCGGCTTTGTGCGTGGTTTGAGCGTGGCAGAGAAGATGCTTAGCTATCGGTGGAGGTTGCTTGATCGGCAGCACCCACGTTGCGTTCACGCATCGCGGCATGTACATCTTCCAAACTGGTGGGGTCGTCAATGGTAGAGGGAATGCCGAAGGATTTTCCATCGGCGATACTGCGCAGCAGTTTGCGCAGTATCTTGCCCGAGCGGGTTTTGGGCAACCGGTTCACTACCAGCACCTGCTTAAAACAGGCGATGGGGCCGATATGTTGACGCATGCGCTCAATCAGTTCTGCTTCCAAGGTTGCTTCGTCGCCGTTAAAGCCATCTTTGGGAATCACTAGCCCCACTGGTAGCTGCCCTTTTAGTTCATCATGAATACCGATTACCGCACATTCCGCCACTGCCGGATGCGCGCCCACTACTTCTTCCATCTCACCGGTAGAAAGGCGATGACCCGCTACGTTAATCACATCATCGGTGCGCCCCATGATGAACAGGTAGCCCTCCTCATCAAAGTAGCCGCCGTCGCCGGTTAGGTAATAGCCAGGGTAAGCGGCCATGTAGGCACTGTGAAAGCGCTGCGGATCACGCCATACACCCACCAAACACCCCGGCGGCAGCGGCTGCTTGATGACGACGCTGCCCTGTTGCATGGCGGGCGCTTGTTCGCCGTCGCGGTCCAAAATCTGCACGTTGAAACCAGGCACAGGGTAAGTAGCAGAGCCTGCTTTAGTGGCCGCTGCTTCAATGCCCGGCAAGTTGGCGGCAATCGGCCAGCCGGTTTCAGTTTGCCACCAGTGGTCGATGACTGGCACATCGAACAGGTCATCCAACCAATGAAAAGTCGGTGGATCTAAGCGCTCACCAGCAACATATAAGTGCTGCAGGCTGCTGATATCGTACTTTTCCAACTGCTTGGCGTCAGGGTCCTCTTTTTTCATCGCCCGGAACGCTGTGGGAGCTGTAAAGAAGCTCTTCACTTTGTACTCTTCAATCAAGCGCCAAAATGCACCCGCGTCTGGTGTTTTCACGGGCTTACCTTCGTATACCACGGTGGTACAGCCACGCAGTAGCGGTGCGTAAACAATATACGAGTGCCCTACTACCCAGCCCACATCCGAAGCGGTAAACATCACATCGCCTGGATTAAGGTCGTAAATCACTTCCATCGAATAGGCCAAGGCGACCGCATAGCCGCCAGTGTCTCGCACCACTCCTTTGGGCTTACCGGTAGTGCCGGAGGTATAGAGCACATACAGCGGGTCGGTGGCTTTCACGGGTACGCAATCCACAAAGGGAGCATCTGCCACCAGCTCGTGCCAGTCCACATCGCCAGGTTGTAACTCTGCACGATGCGCTTCGCGCTGAAATACCACGCAAGCATCTGGCTTGAAGCTGCTCAGCGAGATAGCTTTTTCGACAATGGGCTTATAGGGCAGCACTTTATCAACTTCGACTCCACAGGAAGCAGCAATCACTACTTTCGGTTCGGCATCTTCAATGCGAGCTGCCAGCTCGTGGGGCGCAAAGCCGCCAAACACTACCGAGTGCACCGCGCCTAAACGGGCGCAGGCGTACATGGCAATCAATGCCTCAGGCACCATGGGCATATAAATAATGACACGGTCGCCTTTGGTTACCCCCAGCTTGGCAAGACCGCCAGCAAACCGCGCCACCCGGTCGCGTAGCTCAAGGTAGTTAATGGTTTGCTTGGATTGAGTAACCGGTGAGTCCCAATAAATGGCGGGTTGATCACCGCGCCCTTGCTCAACGTGGTAGTCAATGGCGGCATAGCAAATATTCAGTTCGCCATCGCCAAACCAGCGAGCGTGCTGCTGGTCGTCATAGGTAAGGATGGTGCTAGGCGGCGTGTACCAAGGCAGCTTTTTGGCCTGCTCGGCCCAGAAAGTCTCAGGATGCTCAATAGAGTGCTGGTAGGTGCGCTGATAGAGGCTCATGGTGACCTTGTGATTATTGTGTCGGTTGATAAGCATCTTCGAAGCAAAGATGAATTGTTGACACTTTATAAAGTAACCATCAATTTCACCCTCATACTATGGGATAAAACGCGACCAAAGCCGTAGCCAAACGCAGACATTGTCGACAAAAAAGCCTTCACTACCATTGATAGAGCGTTAAACCCATATTTGGACAAAAACCGCTAAATTACTGATCATTAAACAACCCAATCCTCGCGACGCGACGATGGCCACATAATCTATAACAACGCTGTCACTACAGTGTAGGCAAGGAGATCCTCATGTCTGCTTCTACTAGCGCCGCTGAACGTCTTCTGGAACATAACTGTCATGCTATTGAAGCAGGCACTAACCTGCTCAAAGCGTTGGCGAATGAAAAACGCCTGCAGATCCTGTGTTTGTTGGCAGAAAAAGAGCTGTCGGTAACGCAAATTAATCAGCAGCTTTCATTGAGCCAGTCGGCGCTTTCTCAGCACTTGGCGATTTTGCGTCGCGACCAGTTGGTCAATACGCGGCGGGAGTCTCAAACCATCTATTATTCACTCAGCAGCGAAAGCGCCAAGGCAATTATTAACACCCTGGCGCAACACTATGCTGCCTAGTATTGGGCACTCAGTCTTGGCTACTTAGCACTCGCTGTTCAAGCGAATCTAACGACGCTGCCAGCCTGCCGCGTCGATCACGCCCAGAGCCTTCACCATGGCATGCTCCACGCCCGCCGATACCGCTAGCCCGACCTTGCGGCTGATGGTTTTCGGCGGCTCTAGCTTCACGCGATAAACCTGCGCTTGAGCAATACGCTCTACTAAATAGGCCTCGCTGGTTCCGACACTATCCACCAGCTTCTGCTCTAATGCTTCACTGCCGTACCAAATCTCTCCGGTGGCAAGTTTTTCAATATCCATATCGGGCCGATGCTTAGCCACGTAAGTTTTAAATAGGCGGTGAGTGTTTTCTAGGTCATCGATAAATTTCTCACGCCCTTCTTGGGTGTTTTCCCCAAGTACGGTCAACGTGCGCTTATATTTACCGGCAGTAAGTAGCTCAACATCGATATCGTTGCGTTTGAGAAGGCGATGAATATTGGGCACCTGGGCGACCACGCCAATAGAGCCAATCACCGCAAACGGCGCGGCTTTAATGTGGCTGGCGGTGCAGGCCATCATGTATCCACCGCTGGCGGCCACTTTGTCGATGCATACCGTGGTGGTAAGCCCCGCTTCTCGCAGCCGGTCCAATTGAGCAGCGGCTAAGCCATAGGCGTGTACCAGACCACCTGCTGATTCCAAACGCACAATGACTTCATCATCAGTGCTGGCCACCTCAATCACCGCCGATACCTCTTGGGCGAATTGCTCGGCTTGTGAGGCTTTAATATCGCCATGGAAATCCAGCACCCATACTTTTTGGGCGTTTTGGGCCTCGCTCTTGTCTTTCTTGGCCGCCTTTTGCCGAGCTTTCTCTTCGTGGCGAAACGCCTTAACCAGCTTTTTACGCGCCCCCTGGGCAGTTGTGGTGACACGTAACCGCCGGTTACGCGCTCGGCGCTGATCATTCAGAGATTCAACATGCAGTTTTAGGCCATGCTCGTTGCTCTCTTTACCGCGCAGCACCAGTAAAACCAGCAGGCCAGCCGCCAACATTACCAGGGTTGTTTGCAGTAAGAATGTGCCCATTTCTGCGAGCCATTCAGCCATTGTCACTCTCCTATTACGGTGTTTAAACGTTTAAAACAATTACCTTTTTTTACTATCTGGCACGCATACTCTACATACGTTGCACACGAGGCTTGATTAAAACAAATGTTTGAAATAGTCTCGTCTTAGGCATTACCTGATGTTTCCCATTAACGCTTAGGAACTTACCTATGTCATCCACTACGCTTGAAAAGTTGCAGTCCCGCTTTAACCCAGAGGCTGCAAAAGGTATGAACGAGGTTTTCCAGTTTCATTTTTCTGACGCCGGTAGCCACTATCTGGATATTCAGGACGGCACACTCGGGGTACACGAAGGCGAACACGATGATCCGTCGGTCAGTCTAAGCATGAGCACCGACACACTAAAAGGGATTATGAACGGTGACATTAACGGCATGACAGCCTTTATGACCGGCAAGCTGAAAGCCACCGGTAACGTGATGCTGGCAACCAAGCTTACTAGCCTGTTTCCCAGCCAGTAAGCCCAGCATTAGCGCCACTTGGCCAAGTGAGTTTCGATCAAGTCTCGCGAAATAGAGTAAGGCGGCGGCAGCGACGGTAACTGCCGCGGCGAAAACCACGCGGCGTCGCTAATTTCCACGCCATCAATTCTGATGCGCCGCGTGGTGGCTTCGGCAAAAAAGCCAAACATCAGCGAATGCGGAAAAGGCCACGCCTGACTATGGTGGTAACGCAGTTGGTCCACATGCACGCCCACCTCTTCAAATATCTCTCGATGCACGGCCTCTTCCGCCGACTCTCCAGGCTCAATAAATCCAGCCAACGTAGAGTAACGCCCGGGTGGAAAACGCGGACTACGGGCAAGCAGCATTGCTTCACCACTGGTTACCAGGGTGATGATACAGGGCGAAATACGCGGGTAGTTGCGATGTCCGCAGGCATAACAGTGCATCGCAAACTCTGCTTCAAGCTTGGTGGCCTTTTCGCCGCAGCGGCCGCAGAAGCGATGGTTCTCAAGCCAGGCGCCTACCTGCAAGGCCGTTGAGAGCAGGCTGAACCATGACGCGGGTAGCTCACTTAGCCACTGACGTCCATCAATCCAGTCATCGCCCGGCTTATTCTCTACCAGTAGCGCCACGGGTTCATCGTGCCAATAGCATAGTGGCTGCATCTGCTCGCTCCAGGGCTGCAACGGCTGTAACGGCGTTAATTCCCCCGTGAGCGGCGCTGGCGCAATATGGCTACGGGAGACACGGATGACCCGCCCCTCTTTGGCATGATGAGGAATTTCACGTTTAAGCATCGGCAGAGGCACCGTCTAGCGGCTCTTGAAACCAGCGCAACTGGTGCGCTTCGCATTTGGCTTGATGAGCGGCGTGCTCTTCAGCAGTTGGCCTCACCACCCGAAGTTGGCCTGGGGTTAGCGAGAGGCGCTGTATTGAAAGCCCTTCGCTCGCCTGATTTTGCTGTTTTTTGTCACCCCCACTTTCTGCATCTAACGTTAGCGCCGTTTGGCCGCCGGTCATTGCTAGGTAAACATCAGCAAGAATCTCGGCATCCAACAGTGCACCGTGAAGTACCCGGTGACCATTATCGATGTCGTAGCGCTTACACAGCGCATCCAGGCTATTACGCTGGCCTGGGTGCATCTCCCGTGCCATGACTAGCGTATCCAGAATACGGCAGTGATCTCGCACCGGGCCTAACGCGGGTGCCTGGCGGCGCTTATTGAGCATGCCTAGCTCATGGTCAATAAAGCCGACATCAAAAGGCGCGTTATGGATAACCAGCTCGGCCCCTTCAATAAACGCCCAGAAATCATCTGCGATCTCGGCAAAGACCGGTTCATTAGCCACTTTGGCATCGTCAATGCCATGTACCGCGACCACTTCCGCGTCGATGTGGCGCTCTGGGTTGATGTATTGGTGATAGGTGCGCCCGGTAAAGCGTCGATTAATCATCTCGACGGCACCGATCTCTACCAGTCGGTGGCCATCTTTGGGGTCAATGCCGGTGGTTTCCGTATCTAGGATGACTTGGCGCATGCCGCTCTCCTCTGGTGTTCATCGATGGCTTCATTAGCCAACTCATCTGCACGCTCATTACCAGGATGACCACTGTGCCCTTTTACCCAGTGCCACTCTACTTGATGCCGCTGGGTTTCTTCGTGGAGGGTCTTCCAGAGCTCAGCATTTTTCACGGGCTGCTTGGACGCCGTTTTCCAACCGCGCTTAATCCAATTATGGATCCACTGGGTAATGCCCTGGCGTACATATTGCGAATCGGTCCATAGCGCGACACAACATGGCTTGTTCAAGGTGCGCAGTGCCATGATCGCCGCCATTAACTCCATGCGATTGTTGGTTGTCTCGGCTTCATAGCCTTTCAACGTTTTTTGATGGGGGCCGCTTTCTAACACTACCCCCCAGCCACCTGGGCCAGGATTGCCTCGACACGCCCCGTCGGTATACACCGTAACCTGAGGCAGCCCCTCGGCTTCTTGCTTACTCACGCTCGCTGTCCTTTTTTTGACGACATTGCTCTGATAACTGGTAGCGCGCCGAAGCGCCGGTTCGAGTCGCACCTAGGGTTGATGATGACACAGGCGCACGTAAGCCAAATTTAACGCGTTGAATGGGGGCGTGACGTTGACGCCGCTGCGCCTGGATCATGTAGCCTTCACCAAGAGGGAGGTTGTGCCTTCTCCCCCAAGCTTCCCAAGGTTCGCCACACTTAGCGTTCACTAGGCCACGAAAACAGCAATAGTCTACGCGCTCCACCTCAAAGTCGACAAACGCCAGCCAGTCGCGCAGCCGGTTAGCGCTTCGCCATCGCCCGTTCCATGGAAACTGAGCCTGTTTCTTACGCCAGCGCTGTGTAATCCCACTAACGCTGATAGGATTAAAGCCAAACAGCACCAAAACGCCGTTATCTGCCGTCACCCGCGCAGCCTCTTGAAGGGTATAGTGGACATCAGAGACATGCTCTAGCCAGTGGTGTAACACCATGGTGTCGATGCAGCGGTCTGGCAGTGCCAGCTGGCCTGGCGGGCACACTAGGCTTGATGAAGATACAGCAAGGGCGCGAGTGGGTGCCCAGCGAATCATGTGAGGAATGGCTGACATCGTCATTAACGCAGGTCCCATGCTCATCTCTAAGCTATGCCCGCCTTTGCGCCCCTCTACCAGCGGCCCTAAACAAGCTCGTTGAGTTTCCCACAAAGCTCGGCCCGCCTCTGTTTGCCAGTACGCCTGGCTCTGAGCCATCCGCTGAGCGAGCATCGGTGCCATCGACGAATTTGACATGAACAGCGCTTCCCTCCAAAGTAACTGACTTTTAGCGACGTTGGCGCCAGTACACTCGCGCCCAGTTAAATATTGAATTTTAGTGTCCACTTATCCAGTTACGGTCACTACTATTACTTTATTTCACCGATTACTTATTTCGAATTTCAAAGGATCTCGCCCATGATGAGCGTGACACCGATTCCCGCCCTAAGCGACAACTATATTTGGCTAATAAGACAGGATACCAGTCAAAGTGTTTGCGTGGTGGACCCCGGTGAAGCCGCGCCTGTCATCGAGTTCCTCGAGCGTGAATCGCTCACTCTGGATACCATTCTGATTACTCATCATCATCAGGACCACACTGGCGGACTAGATGCGCTAGCCAAGCGCTATTCACCCCGTGTGATTGGTCCTGACAACCCCAGCATCAAAGGAATTGATGAGCGAGTGGGCGAAGGGGACCAAGTACGCATTATGGGGCGCCTGTTTGAAGTTATGGCCACTCCTGGCCATACGCTTGATCACATTAGCTACTTTACGCCGGGTATTCCTGGCCTGCTTTTCTGCGGCGACACGCTATTTTGCGCCGGTTGCGGACGCTTGTTTGAAGGCACCCCAGAGCAGATGTTTACTTCATTGAACCGCTTTGCGGAACTACCTGAAGATACCCTGGTCTTTGCAGCACATGAATACACGCAGGCGAACCTGACGTTTGCACGTGCTGCCGACCCTGATAATGATGCTGTTACGCATGCACTGCAGGAGTGTGAGAAGGCACGGATGTTAGACCGGCCTACTTTACCCAGCACGATAGGACGCGAGCTGAAAATCAACCCCTACCTGCGCGTGGGCACCGATAGCGTGCGCCAAGCGGCAGGCTCTCAGGGGGCAAACGATGATGACCTCGCCACGTTCACCACTCTACGGGAGTGGAAGAACCGTTTTTAAGAACGCTATCGAATAGAAACGAACCAAACTATGACCTATCGAACGATTCGCCAGCGCTTACTGTTAAGCGCTGGCAGTACCGTAATAATGGGCCTTTTTCTGGCCGCTGCGGCAAACTCTCAAGCCTCTGCCACTGACACAAACCGCACCTATACCACTGCTAATGACACATCGATGGACGATGGCAACCAGAAAAATGCCAATCGTTTTCAGCCTACTGCGTTGCATCACCACTTCTGGGAAGCCCTTGTGCTTGAACCCCAAGATGCCTGGAGCTCACTACGCTCAAGCTTCCAATGGCAGGAAAAAAAATTGCCTGCCGATGCTCAGGCTAGAGTCGATGAGTGGATTGAGTACTACCGCTCCAGCCCGCATAACATCGCGGCTATTACCGAGCGCGCCACCCCTTGGCTTGCCTGGATTGCGCAGCAGGTCAGCGACCGCGGTCTGCCCGGCGAAATTGCCCTGATTCCTTTCGTTGAAAGCTCGTTCGACCCCAGTGCGCGCAGTCACTTAGGTGCTGCTGGCCTGTGGCAGTTTATGCCAGGCACCGGCGATGCCTTAGGGCTGGTGCGTAACGGCAACTATGATGGCCGTTTGGATGTAGTGACTTCGACAGAAGCCGCTCTGGATTATCTAGAGATGCAGGCAGACCAGTGGTACGAAGGGGACCTGATGCTATCACTGGCAGCCTACAATGCTGGTGCCGGTACCGTGAACCGGGCTCAGCGCCAAGCACAGAGCCAAGGGTTGGATGGTAAGTACTGGGATCTTTCCCTCCCCCACGAAACCATGCAGTACGTACCTAAACTCAAGGCGATTGCAACGATTATTAACGACCCAGAGAAGTACGGCGTTAGCCTGCCGGAAATTCATCCAGACCCTGCTTTTGCCAAGGTACAGCTGGAACAGCCGGTTAGCCTTGCCCAAGCCTCCCAGTTGTTGGATGTCAGCCAGTCCGCGCTGGCCGAGCTAAACCCTGGCCTGCTAAACGGCAGTCTCGACCCACGCAGCGCACAAACGCTTCTCGTGCCTGAAGAAGTTGATACGCAGGTATTAGCTCAGCTTTCGCAGTCAGACAATACCGCACTGGCCTCAGCCAGCACGCCTGCCGTGCACCGCGTTGAAAGAGGCGACAATCTTTCCGCCATTGCCGCGCAGTATAATCTTGATCAGCAAGACTTAATCAGGTGGAATGCCATAGAGCGCCCGGAAGCGCTGCAGCCAGGACAGCTGCTGTCGCTCTCTGGTCGTTAATACTCTTTGGCTACTAACGCATCAGATCAGTAGTTTAGAATTAAGGCTTTGCAAGGTGTTCACCTAGGTTTTGTTACTACAGGAAGTTGCCAATGCCACGTGGTGTGATGTTCACTAAAACGCTTTTGCTAATAAGCGGCTTTCTGCTGAGTTTGTCGCTATCTGCTTCAGATGAGGCCGTTGACACCACCACTACCGCTGTTGAAACGGTGCATGGGCTATCGCTTTACGATAGCCCGGAATTGCCGGAAGATTTCGCCTACTTTCCCCACGTTAATCCGCAAGCCCCTAAAGGCGGCTCCATTACACACACCGCCGTAGGCGGTAGCTTCGATTCCACCAATCCTTTTATTATTCGCGGAACGCCTGCCACCGGCATTTCTCAAATTTATGACACACTGTTGGCCAGCAACCCCAATGAGCCGTTTAGCCTTTATGGCTTACTAGCGAAAGGCGTGCGCCTGGATCCTGAGCGCCGCTGGATTGAGTTCGACCTACGTGAGGAAGCCCGCTTTCAGGATGGCGAGCCGGTCACTGCCTACGACGTAGTATTCTCCTTTGACTTGCTACGTGAAGAGGGTAACCCCTTTTATGCCAGCTATTATGCGGGCGTTGAGCGAGTCATCGCTATAAACGAACATCAGGTACGCTTCGAGTTCAACGATACCGAGTCTCGGGAGCTGCCGCTGATTGTGGCCCAGCTACCCATTCTTCCCCGCCACTATTGGGAACCCCGCGACTTTAGCGCCCCAACCCTGGAAGCACACCCAGGTTCCGGCCCCTACCGGATAAGCGAAGTGGACCCAGGGCGACGCATTGTGTACCAGCGCAACGAGAACTACTGGGGCAAAGATCTGCCGGTCAACGTCGGCCGTTACAACATCGACCACGTGGTATACGAATACTATCGAGACCGGGATATCGCCTGGGAGGCGTTTAAAGCCGGGTTAACAGATTTCCGTATTGATGCCCGCGCAGCCACCTGGGCCATTGGCTACAACTTTCCCGCCTACCGAGATGGCCTGATTAAGCGCATCACCGTTCCTGATGTAAACCCGTCGATGATGCAGGCGTTTGTCTTCAACCTCCGCGAAGAGAAATTTCAAGACCCACGGGTGCGTGAAGCCTTGAGCCTGACGTTCGACTTCCCCTGGTTAAACACCAATATTTTCTATAACACCTACGCCCGCACGGAGAGCTTCTTCCAAAACTCGGAAATGGAAGCCATCGGCGAACCCTCCGAGGCTGAACTGGCGTTGCTCGAACCGTTTCGTGATGAGCTGCTGGCATCTCATCAGTCAGAGCGGCTTTTCACTGATCCACTCCCCATTGAGCATCCGGTGGAGCTTCGTGAACGCTTAAGGCTAGCGCTTGAGCTTCTGCGTGAAGCGGGTTACCGCGTCGATGATGGCGTATTGGTTAATGCCGAAGGCCGCCCACTCTCGCTGGAGGTACTGCTTTACGATTCAGGCTTAGAGCGCGTTGTGCAGCCCATGCTGCGGAACATGGCGCGCTTGGGTATCCAGACGTCCCTACGCATTGTCGATATCAACCAGTACCTTAACCGCGTACGGGATTATGACTACGACATAGTGATCAGCCACTTCCCGCAATCCAATAACCCCGGTAACGAACAGCGGGACTACTGGACCAGCGCCGCCGCCGAAGCGCCGCAAAGCCGCAATCGGATGGCACTGGCCCACCCCGCCGTTGATGCCCTGGTGGAAGAGATCATTCGGGCAGAAGACCGCGAGTCACTGGATACCGCTACCCGCGCCCTTGATAGGGTGCTGCGCTGGGGCTTTTATGTGATCCCCCACTACCACTCCGGCGAGACACGCATTGCGGTATGGGATAAGTTTGGTTACCCGGAACCATTTCCCGCCTACGCCATGGATTTAGATGCCTGGTGGGTAGATAGCGAACGTGAAGCAGCGCTGCAGCAACGTAATCGTCGCCGCTAGCGTTTGTTGTTGCGGCTGACCTTCGTTTATCACAATCGTTCACAACAATAGCCTGTTTACATCATTTCGTGGAGTGCGCTGTGGCACGTTACACCTTACGCCGACTGCTACTGATGATTCCGACGCTGTTCGGCATCATGCTGCTCAACTTCATGATTGTCCAAGCCGCCCCAGGCGGGCCGATCGATCAAATGCTGGCGCGCTTCGAAGGTGCCAACGCCATGGCCAGCACGCGGCTGGACATGGGCGGTGCGGATGTCCAGATCAATGATGACTCGCGAGGCGCACGGGGCATTGATCCACGCTTCATCGAGCAGCTAGAGCAGCAGTTTGGTTTCGATAAACCCGCCCACGAACGCTTCATCGGTATGATGGCGGACTACCTAACCTTCGATTTTGGCACCAGCTTCTTTCGTGATAGACCGGTGATCGAGCTCATGATCGAGCGTCTGCCCGTCTCGGTTTCTCTCGGCCTGTGGACTACCTTACTGGTCTATGTGATTTCCATTCCGTTAGGCATTCGTAAAGCCCTGCGCCACGGTTCACGCTTCGACGTATGGACATCGGGGCTGGTCATTGTCGGG
The DNA here is from genome assembly GCF_024124725.1 of Halomonas sp. Ps84H-12. Taxonomy (NCBI): domain Bacteria; kingdom Pseudomonadati; phylum Pseudomonadota; class Gammaproteobacteria; order Oceanospirillales; family Halomonadaceae; genus Halomonas; species Halomonas sp. Ps84H-12. The sequence continues at coordinate 124,657 of NZ_JAMXSJ010000007.1, forward strand.
TATGCGATTCCTGGTTTTCTGTTCGCCATTCTACTAATCGTACTGTTTGCTGGCGGCACCTACCTGGACTGGTTCCCGCTACGCGGGCTGACCTCGCCGGATTTTGCCGAGCTATCCGCTTGGGGCAAAGTGAAAGACTACTTCTGGCACATCACCCTGCCGGTTATCGCGGCGGCCATTGGTAGCTTCGCCACCCTCACCATGCTAACCAAAAATAGCTTTCTGGATGAAATCCATAAGCAGTATGTACTCACTGCCCGAGCCAAAGGCGCCGATGAGCAGCGCGTGCTGTATGGGCACGTCTTTCGCAATGCCATGCTAATTATTATCGCGGGTCTGCCCTCGGCAATGATCGGTATTTTCTTTACCGGCGCGCTGCTGATCGAGGTGATTTTCTCCCTGGATGGGCTGGGCCTGCTGGGCTTTGAAGCGGTCATGCAGCGTGACTATCCGGTAATCTTCGGTACGCTGTTTCTCTATACCGTCATCGGGCTGCTGCTCAAACTGATCTCGGACTTAACCTATGTGTGGGTTGATCCGCGTATCGATTTCGCGTCGAGGGAGTCTTAATATGCACGTTCTTACCTCACGCCTCTCGCCTATTACCTTGCGCCGACTGGCAGCGTTTAAAGCTAACCGCCGTGCACGTATCTCGCTGTGGCTCTTTGGCATCCTGTTTATCATTAGCCTGTTTGCCGAGCTGGTCGCCAACGACAAACCTATTGTGATGCAGTATGACGGCCAGTGGTACGTGCCGCTGCTGGTGGATTATCCAGAAACCGAGTTCGGAGGTTTCCTCCCTACCCGTGCCGATTACCTGGACCCGTTTATCCAGCAGCAGATCAGCGACCACGGCTGGGCGCTCTGGCCGATCATTCCGTTCTCCTATCAAACCCTGGATATGCAGATGACGCAACCCTCGCCTGCGCCGCCGGATAGCCGCCACTGGCTGGGCACCGACGACCAGGGCCGCGACGTACTGGCGCGGGTGATTTATGGGTTCAGGCTATCCGTAGCATTTGCGCTAGTGCTCACCGCTGGGTCATTGGTGATTGGCGTTTTTGCTGGCGGGGTACAGGGCTACTTCGGCGGCAAGGTGGATCTCATTGGCCAGCGAGTTACTGAAATTTGGTCGGGGCTGCCGGTACTGTTTTTATTGATTATTTTGGCCAGTTTTGTACAGCCTGGCTTCTGGTGGCTGCTGGGTATCATGCTGCTTTTCTCCTGGCTGGGGCTTGTGGATATTGTTCGTGCCGAGTTTTTGCGGGCCCGCAACCTAGAGTACGTTCGCGCCGCCAAAGCCATGGGGCTTCCTTCACGGCTGATTATGTGGCGGCACGTACTGCCTAATGCCATGGTCGCCACGCTGACGTTTATTCCCTTTCTGTTCACTGGTGCCATCGGCACGTTAACCGCACTGGACTTCCTCGGCTTTGGGTTGCCACCGGGCGCTCCATCGCTGGGTGAGCTAGCCGCCCAGGGCAAAAATAACCTGCACGCCCCTTGGTTAGGGATCACCGCCTTTATGACCCTGGCGATCATGCTTTCCCTGCTGGTATTTATTGGCGAAGGCCTACGCGACGCCTTCGACCCACGCCATGTTAAACAGCGTCCTACTTCTATCCAGGAAAATTCTGCTCAGGAAACGCCCCATGTCTGAACCCACTACCAAACCGTTACTGCGTCTTAAAGAGTTAACGGTATCTTTTGATGGCAATGTGGTCGTGGACGCTCTTTCGCTAACGGTTAACGCTGGCGAAACACTGGCCATTGTCGGGGAGTCCGGCTCGGGTAAGTCGGTTTCCGCACTAGGGGCCATCGACCTACTGCCAAGCAATGCGGAAGTGCGCGGTCAGCGCTGGCTGGAAGAGACCGACCTGACGCGGCTAAACAAGCGCGACTGGAACGGCATTCGTGGCAATCGTGTTGGGTTCATTTTTCAGGAGCCGATGACCTCGCTTAACCCGCTGCACCGCATTGGCAAACAGATTAGCGAAACGCTGCGGCTACACCAAGGGCTGAGCGGTTCAGCCGCTCGCAGCAAAGCAAAAACGCTGCTTGAGCAAGTCAAACTGCCTCGCCCTGACGAGTTGCTGGATGCTTGGCCTCATCAGCTCTCTGGCGGGCAGCGCCAGCGGGTGATGATTGCCATGGCGATTGCCAACAACCCTGCGCTACTGATTGCCGATGAACCCACCACCGCACTCGATGTCACCGTGCAGCAGGAGATTCTCGCGCTGCTTAAAGAACTGCGCGACCAGCACGGCATGGGCGTACTGCTGATTAGTCATGACTTAAACCTGGTACGCCGCCACGCCGACCGCGTCTGCGTGATGTATCAGGGCAAGGTGCAGGAAACCGGCAGCGTTACCGAGGTGTTTAGCAACCCACAAAGCGATTACACCAAAGCACTGATTGCCGCCGAACCCGAAGGCCGCCCTGCAGAACCCGCAAACACAACGCCTCTGCTGACAACACAGCAACTGCGGGTAAGCTTTAAGCGGCCTAAAACGGGGCTGTTTCAGCGCCAGCCTCCCGCCTTTGAGGCGTTAAAGGCCACCAACCTGACTATTGCCCCCGGTGAAACCCTGGGCATTGTTGGAGAGTCGGGGTCCGGTAAAACGACACTCGCCTCGGCGATTATGCGTTTGGTCGCCAGCCAGGGTGAGGTGCAGCTTGGCGATACACCGCTCAGCCAGCTCTCGGGGGATGCGCTCCGCCGCCAACGCCACCGGCTGCAGATGGTGTTTCAAGACCCCTACGGCGCCCTTTCACCGCGGATGCCGGTATTCGATATTGTCAGTGAAGGCTTGCGCTTTCACTATCCAAAGCTTAGCGATGCGGAAGTGGCCGAACGGGTACACCGCACCTTGTGGGAAGTCGGCTTACCGGAAAGCTGTGCGGCCCGCTACCCTCACGAGTTTTCCGGCGGACAGCGCCAACGCATTGCCGTAGCCCGAGCGATTATTTTAGAGCCGGAACTGCTGGTGCTAGATGAACCCACGTCAGCGCTTGACCGCACCGTGCAAAAGCAGCTGGTTGTGCTGCTGCGCGAACTGCAAGCCCGCCGCCAGCTTAGCTATCTGTTTATCAGCCACGACCTTGCCGTGGTACGGGCGATGGCCCATCGGGTCATGGTGCTAAAAGATGGCGAAGTGGTCGAACAAGGCAACTGCTTGGACGTACTTGCTGCCCCTCAACACGCCTATACCAAAGCACTCATCGAAGCTGCGCACTTGCACTAAGTGCCTGGTTAACTTTTTGTTTAAGCAATTTTCCGGATGTTCTGCTGTTTTTAGTCGAAACAAGATACCGCAATGGACATCTAGTCCATTGCGGTATCTCAACGGAAAAGGTCGCTTAAAAGCTGGCGATCTCTTCCGGGGTAAGCTCCCGCCATTCGCCAGGAGCAAGGTCATCGGGCAACAATACATCACCAATCGAGCGGCGATGTAGCGCGTTAACGTGGTTGCCTAAAGCGGCAAACATGCGCTTCACCTGATGGTAGCGCCCTTCGGTAATGGTGAGTTCCGCTTGTTGCGGGGTGATAAAACGCAGCATGGCGGGCTGGGTAGGCGTTTCCTCACCTTCCAGTAAGATACCCTCAGCCACCTGTCCTATCGCCTGCTGGGCGGCCTCGCCTTCCATCGGCTCAGCCAACTCCGCTATATAAACTTTGGCACAGCGGTGGCGTGGCGAGGTCACTCGGTGCGACCATTGGCCATCATCGGTCAGTAACAGTAGGCCCGTGGTATCCACATCTAGCCGCCCTACTGGCTGCAGCCGCTCCACTTTAGGTAAGTCGATAATGTCGATTACCCGCGGGTAGAGACCCCGGCGAGCGGTACACTCCACATCCACCGGTTTATGCATCATCACGTAGCGAAGCCCCACTAGGGCGAGCCGTTCGCCGTTGAGCTTCACTTCGTCATTTTCAGTATCTACCTGGGTGGCCGCCTGCTTGATCGGCTCGCCGTTGAGCGTCACTTCACCGTTTTTGAGCGCCCGTTTTGCGAGGCTGCGGGTTAGTGGTGTGGTCTCACTTAAAAAACGATCAAGGCGCATTATTGCCCCACTCCTGGCAGCAACGAAAAGCGGTCGGCATCTTGCCAGGCAGGAAATTTTTCACGAAAGGCATCTAGGTCCGTTTTATCTAGCGTCCCCGTTTCAATAAACGGAGTATGGGCAGGATGGTCGATCAGCGGTTCGCCTTTAAAATCGACCAGCATGGAGTCGCCACTATAGGCCAGCCCCTTGGCATCTTCACCCACGCGGTTAACACCCACCACGTAGGCGAGGTTTTCCACCGCGCGCGCCTGTAGCAAGGTACGCCACGGATGCCGCCGAGGAGCGGGCCAATTAGCCACGCACAGGATGGCATCATACTCGAAATGCTCGCCCTCTGCTGGCTGCTGGCGCATCCACACTGGGAAACGCAGGTCGTAACACACACTGAGCTGCAGCTTAAAACCGTTGAGTTCTACGATGTGGCGCTGCTTCCCCATGCCATAGCGTTCATGCTCCCCGGCCATGCGAAACAGGTGGCGTTTGTCGTAGTAGCTCACTTCTCCCGTTGGCGTTGCCCACACCATACGGTTGTAGTACTGGCCGTCGTCAACAATGGCGACGCTGCCGGTCACCACGCAGCCCCTTGCCTTCGCCTGGGTTTGCAGCCAGGCAACGCTTTGGCTCTCTTTCATGGGCTGCGCCATTTCCCGGGAATTCATCGTGAAACCGGTGGCAAACATCTCTGGCAGTACAATCAGGTCAGTGTCGCGACTATCTAAATCACCCAGCAGTGCTTCTAAATGCGTGTGGTTGGCTTGGGGATCTTCCCAGCGTAAGTCGCACTGCACCAGGCTAGTTTTTAATTGACTCATGCCACGTCTCCTTTGCATCGGTGTCTTTATCAATTGTGTGCTAGATTAGCATTTTTACTTAATGAGGCTGCTATGCTTCCATCAGCTCCTCGGGACCCTGAAGCGGTCAAAGGCGTCATGTTTGGCTTAACCGCCTACACCATGTGGGGGTGTTTCCCGCTGTTTTTTGCCCTCTTTGACGGGGTTCCGGCCTTTGAGATCTTGATTCACCGCATTTTGTGGTCGTGCCTATTCCTGGTGGGGCTGATTAGCGTGTTGGGCCGCTGGTCACCGGTCGTGGCTGCATTGGTGCAGCCTAAGCGCTTGGGCCGAGTGTTAGCCTGCGCGCTGCTGATCGCCTTTAACTGGGGCATCTATATCTATGCGGTGGAGAGCAAACAGGTGCTGCAAGCCAGTTTAGGCTACTTTCTCACCCCGTTGGTGAATGTAGCACTGGGCATGCTAGTACTTCGGGAAGTCATGGCGAAGCTACAGCTTGTGGCGCTGGGCCTCGCCAGCCTTGCCATTGCGATTCAATTTATCATGCTGGGTGAATTACCGTGGCTTAGCTTGCTGCTTGCTCTTAGCTTCGGCAGCTATGGGCTGTTTCGTAAGCAAGTGCCACTGGATGGACTGTCAGGTCTCTTCGTGGAAACGCTGCTGCTATTCCCGCTGGCGCTAATGGCGCTTACCTGGATGAGCTGGCAGGGCGAGTCACATTTCCTCCACGATGCGCCCATGTCCGCGCTGTTAGTCGTGAGCGGAGTCTTAACTGCCCTGCCGTTGATGGCCTTTGCAGGCGCGGCGCGTCGCTTACGCTTGGCCACGCTGGGGTTCTTAATGTATATCAACCCCAGCATTCAGTTCCTAATTGCCTTGACGATTTTCGGTGAGCCCCTGGGCATGATCCAACTCGCTACGTTCTTGATGATCTGGACCGGTCTTGCGCTCTACTCCTGGTCCTCATGGCAATCACGCCCGCGTCAAGCGGCGGTTTGACGAAGCAGTCGGTAACGCTGGCTGCTCTTTATGAGCCACACTGGTTGCGGTGTTTTTTTCCGGCGGGTAGCCAACACGGAAACCGCCCCAGTGCTTGCCATTAATATAAATCGGCACTGAGAGGTCGTGCATGATCTCGCCAGTATCACGCTTGTAGGTTTGCAGTAGCAGCGGTTTCTCGTGTGCACCGCAACGGCTACCGGTGGGATCATCAAAAATACGCTTACTGCGGCAGTACTTTAGATCGTGGTCATAATCGCCGGTTGGCGCGCGGCTTACAGCAGCATTGTGGGTAGGCACGTAGCCGTTACGGTCACAAGCAATGGCGTAGCTCAAGCCATATTCGTTGAGTAACGGCTCCTGAAGGCTGGGCAACTGCTGATCCGTGAAAGAATCGAACCCGGTATGGTAAAGCGGGGGGCGAGTGCCGTTAATGGCCGCATAATCTGGTTGGAACAGCGCTCTTTCTGATAGCTCCCCTCGGGCAATGGCTTTCTCAAACAGTTTACCGATGCGGTCAGCGGTTTGGCGGGCGGCAAGGAAAACCGTTTGGTGCCGACCCATTAAGCGCTGCTGAGCTAGCTCGCCATCTAAACCCTCTGCGGCATCCATCAGTGCGCGCGCCTGTAGCGCCAGTTCATGCATATTACGATTGCCTTCATCGACATCATCTTCCAATTGGCGCAGGCTGTCGGCAACGGTTTGGCTGTGCTCTTTGGTGCTTGCTGTTCATAGCGTCAGCAACGCTGGTTATCTCCTGCTGAACTTGATCAAACTCTTCGGTAATTGTAGCTAGGCTGCTGCCCACCCGCTGCATGCCCTGAGAGCGCTCGCGAACGCGGGTCATTAAGTCTCCCATAGTAGCCACCACGCTTTGCCCACTTTGGTGCATGTCTTTGACCAGTGCATCGACACTTTGCGTCGCAGTGGAGGTTTTCAAAGCGAGGTTACGCACTTCTCCTGCGACCACAGCAAATCAATCGGTGCTGATCAGCGCTATAAACACTATATAACCCGACAGCCATCACCCCCATACCACCCAATGAAGCGCACAACACAGCGAGGTATTTCCAAGCACCTGGTTGAGACACCAGCCCGATAGAGGCTATCAGTAGTAGCAATGGCACCAGCCAACGAAGTAGTCGCATGTGAGGCACTCTTTTTTAGTTGACGTTGTTGAGTTGGAAAACGCTGGGATGTAGGAGACCCCTCTTTCTCAGTAATCTTAACGGGTTATGCTAATGAAAGAAGTAGCACTTTGGGGGAAGAGCGATCTGTATTGCTGGCAAGGAAACGGCAAATGCCGTAATTATCGTTATAACGCGCTAAACTATTGCCTTTATTTTCAATGCTGCCCTTATGCACACTCGGTCTAAGCCATAGGAGCTTATGTTTAAGCGCTATTTGCCTATTTTTACCTGGCTGCCCCACTACCATAAGCGTTTGCTTGGAGCCGACCTTCTAGCGGGCTTGATTGTGACCGTTATGGTCATACCTCAATCGCTAGCTTATGCCCTGCTTGCGGGATTGCCAGCCGTGGTAGGCCTCTATGCGAGTATTCTGCCGCAACTGCTGTATACCTTTCTTGGCACCAGCCGCACTCTGGCGGTAGGGCCAGTCGCCATCATCGCGCTGATGACTGGGGCCGCGCTATCCTCGGTGGCCGCGCCTGGTACCCCCGAGTACCTGCAGGCTGCGCTGGTGCTCTCGCTGCTCTCAGGTACCATTTTGGTGGCCATGGGCGCGCTAAAGATGGGCTTTTTCAGCAATTTTTTAAGCCACCCGGTTATTTCGGGCTTTTTGACCGCTTCGGGAATTTTGATTGCCGTTAGCCAGTTAGGCAGCCTGTTGGGCGTTTCAAGCAGCGGTTTCACTCTGGTAGAGCGCCTGATGACGCTACTGCCTAACCTGCCTACGTTTAACCCTTATACAGTTGCCATTGGCGGTGGAACGCTGCTGTTTCTGGTGTTAATGCGCCGCTATGGAAAACAAAGCTTGATAAAGGTAGGCCTTCCCGCAACACTCGCTGATTTAATGGCCAAAGCCGGGCCCGTTTTTGCCGTGGTGGTCACTACGTTGGCGGCGTGGCACTGGCAGTTGGCTTACGAGCATGGGGTAGCCGTGGTCGGCACTATTCCCAGCGGTCTGCCCGCACTTAGCTTTCCCTGGGGGGATGCGTCGTTATGGCGAGCACTATTAATACCCGCCATGTTGATTAGCCTAGTGGGGTTTGTCGAGTCGGTTTCTATGGGGCAAATGCTGGCAGCAAAACGGCGCCAGCGTATCTCCCCCAACCAGGAGCTGATTGGCTTAGGGGCCGCCAACTTAGCGGCAGGGTTTACCAGTGGCATGCCTGTCACCGGCGGCTTATCTCGCACCGTCATCAACTACGATGCGGGCGCACAAACGCCTGCTGCTGGGGCCTTTGCCGCGCTCGGCATTGCACTTGTGACCATGGCATTTACCGGCTGGCTCTACTATCTGCCCATTGCCACTCTAGCGGCCACCATCACAGTGTCTATTTTAACGCTGGTGGATATCCCCATGCTGCGCCAAACCTGGCGCTATTCGCGCAGCGACTTTGCCGCCATGGCGGTCACGATTCTATTAACGCTGGTGGAAGGCATTGAAGCGGGTATTATTGGCGGGGTGACGCTCTCCATTGCGCTCTTTTTATACCGCACCAGCCGCCCTCACAGCGCATTAGTGGGCCGAGTGCCGGATACCGAGCACTTTCGTAATGTAGAGCGGCACGATGTGGAGACGGTAAGCAACGCAGCCCTACTGCGCATCGATGAGAGCCTCTACTTCGCCAATGCCCGTTATCTCGAAGACACCATCTACAACTTAGTGGCCAGCCGCCCAGAGCTTGAGCATGTCGTGCTGATTTGCTCTGCGGTCAACCTCATTGATGCATCTGCCCTAGAGAGCCTGGATGCCATTAATGCTCGCTTAAAAGACTCCGACGTCAAACTGCATCTCTCGGAAGTGAAAGGGCCGGTGATGGATCAGCTAAAGAAAAGCGACTTTTTGGATGCTTTAACCGGGCGGGTATTTTTAAGCACATACGCGGCATGGCGCGAATTTTCTTAGCTTTAAGAATCATAACTTATTGAAAAGCCAGGCAACCGCCTGGCTTTTTACGTTGTGCTAAGGACTATTTTTAGTCGCCTATGAGAACAGCGTTGACAGCCTCTCTGGCCTTACCTACTATCACTCGACCACTTAGCAAAACCAAATACCGCATAGCAAAACATAAAGTAACTGAACGTAACGAGCCCAAAAGCAACAATCACAATAGAAGCAACCACAATAAAGGAGCATCTCAATGCGTCCGTTTGCTCACCGCCTACTCATCGCCGCACTTCCCCTTTCTTTATTGAGTGCATCAATCAGCCATGCCAGCGAGGTAGAACTCCCTGGCACTATGGCCTGGACGGCCTACGGCACCAACTCTAGCGGTTACGCCCAAGCCGTTGCGATTGGCAATATGCTGCAGAATAAGTACGACTCTTCTGTGCGCATTCTGCCTGGTGATAACGATGTTTCCCGTATGACGCCCCTTAAACAGGGTCGCGTTGACCTGTGCGCTTGCGGTATCGCCAGCTACTACGGCGCTGAAGGGGTCATGATGTTTGCCGACCGCGATTGGGGTCCGCAGCCGCTGCGCGTGATTACCACCTCTACCGCGTCGTTTGGTCTGTCGCTGGCTGTGGCGGGTGATTTGGACGTTGAACCCCCCGCCGATTTAGCAGGCAAACGCATTGCTTATATTCGCGGTGATGATGCCCTGAACAAAGGCACTGAGGCGTACCTTGCCTTCGGCGGCCTAACCTGGGATGACGTTGAACGCGTTGACTACCCCGGCTATGCCCGCTCTTTCGACGGCATTATTGCTGGCGATGTGGACGCCTCGTTCACTACCACCGTTACACCGCCCGCTCAGCAGCTCGCGAGCAGCCCACGGGGCGTTAGCTGGCCGGTGCTTGACCCTAACGATGAAGCTGGCTGGGAACGCATGGCGGCGGTGGCACCCTACTTCCGCCCCCATGAAGTCACCGCCGGTGCAGGCGGCATTAGCGCCGACAACCCGGTACCCAGCGCCAGCTATCCCTACCCCATTGTGGTGGCGAATCAAGACCTTGAAGACAATGTCGCTTACGGTTTAATCAAAGCGATGCAGGAAAACTACGACGGCTACAAAGATAACGCGCCGGGTGCAGTGGGCTACGCGCTGGAGTACCAGGATTTACAGTGGGTAATCCCATTCCACGACGCAGTGGTGGAGTACTACAAAGAGATCGACGTGTGGACCGATGAGATGCAGGCCCACCAAGACCAACTCGTTGAGCGTCAAAACGTATTAATGCAGGCCTGGGAGCAGTTTATGCAAGACGCACCCAGCGATGCCGATACGTTTACTACTGACTGGATGGCCGCCCGCGCTACGGCGCTCACCGATGCTGGGTTCGAGCCGATCTTCGAGTAACTCGCCACGGGGCGGCGCTCGCCGCCCCTGCTGATTGATGGAACGCCCTATGACCACCGATACCGCACCTGCCAGCACGCCGCAGGTTAAAGAAAAGATCAGCCAAATCCGCGAGCTGCCTCTGGCGCTTCGTTGGGTGCCTGCCACCGTCACCGTATTACTGATGATGATGACGCTGGACTACCTGTTTAACTGGGGCTTGCTCACGTTCGTGACCGGGCTGGAAACTCAGTTTTACTATGCAGTGGTGGCACTGCTTCTGCCGCTCGTGTTTCTGCTATGGCCCATGCGCAGCAGCCAGCAGGAGCAATCGATTCCCTGGTATGACTACCTGCTTAGCGCTGTCACGCTAATTGTGGGCGGCTACTTTGTGTATAACGCTGTTCCCATTCTGGAGCGCGGCTGGGCGTTTGCAGCTCCGGATATCGCCATTTATTTCAGCTATGCCTACTGGTTATTGATTATCGAAGCCGCCCGCCGAGCCGGCGGTTTGCCGATTGCCATCATTGCCGGGGTGTTCTCGCTTTACCCCTTAGTAGCCGATATCGTTCCTGGCCCCATCCAGGCATTCCCCTCTAGCCTGCCTGAAACGGCGATGTACCACACCATGAGCACCGAAAGCATCATGGGGGTTCCGCTACAGGCGTTTGCAGGCCTGGTGATTGGCTTTCTGGTGTTTGGCGTGGTGCTGCAGAAAAGCGGCGGCGGCAAATTCTTCATTAATTTAGCCTTTGCGCTTTTAGGCCATGTACGCGGCGGCCCGGCTAAGGTGTCGATTTTTTCCAGCGGACTGATGGGCTCCATGAGCGGCAGCGTGATCAGTAACGTGCTGACCACCGGGGTACTCTCGATTCCGGCCATGCGCCGCATTGGCATGAGCCGCTCGTTTGCGGGCGGTGTGGAAGCCTGCGCCTCAACCGGTGGCGTATTGATGCCCCCAGTGATGGGCGCCACCGCCTTCGTGATGGCCATGTTCCTGGATATTCCCTACTCAGCAGTGGCGCTGGCAGCGGTCATCCCCTCGATTCTCTATTTCCTTGGTCTGTTCATTCAAATTGATGCCTATGCCGCGCGCAATGACATCAAAGGCCTGCCCGCCATCGAGCTGCCGTCGATTAAGCAAACGCTGAAAGAGGGCTGGTACTTTATCTTCGTCTTCGGCCTGCTGGTGTGGATGCTGCTGATCATGCAACGCGAAGCGGTTGCCCCATTCTATGCGACCGCCCTGCTGTTAGTGCTCAACCAGCTCTCTAAGCAGAATCGCTGGGGTTGGAAGGATGTCACCGAGACGCTCTCGTCGGCGGCCAAGTTATTTGCCGAACTTATCGCCATTCTGGCGGGCGTGGGTATGCTAGTTGGCGCGCTCTCTATGACCGGCCTATCGGGCACCATTGCCAACGACTTTATCAATATCGCCGGCGGCAGCGTGCCATTGCTGCTAATTATGGGCGCGGTCACCAGCTTTGTGTTGGGCATTGGCATGACCGTTACCGCGGCCTATATCTTCCTGGCGGTGGCGCTCGCCCCTGCGCTGATTCAAGGCGGCGGTCTAGACCCCATGGCGGTGCACATGTTCATCCTCTACTGGGGCATGCTCAGCTTTATCACGCCGCCCGTGGCACTGGGTGCCTTTGCCGCCGCCACCGTGGCCGGTGCCCGTCCTATGGAAACCGGCCTGCAGGCCATGCGTCTAGGCAGCGTGATTTACTTTATACCCTTCCTGTTCGTACTGAATCCCGCGCTGATCATGCAGGGCGAACCATGGATGGTCATTGCCGTGTTTATCCAAGCGGTCATCGGCATCATCCTGTTTGCCTCCGCGATGCAAGGCTACCTGATGGGCGTGGGTCGTTTGGGTTACGGCGCGCTGCAGGAAATCGTGATTCGTGCGCTGGTACTGATCGCGGGGCTACTGCTCGCCCTACCGGGCGGCGGCATGGTACCGCTAAGCCAGTGGGATTTGATTGGTTTAGCCGCCGTGGCGCTGCTACCCGCCGTGGTGCTTGCCCGCCTTAGCCAGCGCCATCACCAGCGTTCGCTCACTGCAAACGCTTAATGACACTCTCGAGGAGCCTTATGAGCACAAAAACAACCCTCACCCTCGTACTCGGTAGTTTAACGGCGGGCCTGCTGACGGCTGGCAGTGCCAGCGCCATGCCTAGCACGCTGAATTGGACCGCTTATGGCACCGGCACCAGTGGCCATGCGCAGATTATGGCCATCAGCCAGCTACTACAGGAGGAGCACGGCACTCAGTCCCGGGTTATTCCGGGTGAAAACGACACCATGCGCATGACGCCGCTGAAAACGGGACGCGTGGATCTGTGCGCCTGCGGCATTGCCAGCTACTACGGCTCTGAAGGCGTGATGATGTTCGCCGGGCCGGACTGGGGCCCGCAGCCCATTCGGGTGATTTCTACCTCCATGGCCAGCTTTGGGTTAGGTATGGCCGTGGCAGGCGACGTAGAGATGGATTCCATCGCCGATCTGGAAGGTAAACGTCTAGCCTACCTGCGCGGCGACGACGCGCTGAACAAAGCTGCTGAAGCCTACCTAGCTTTCGCGGGTTTGACCTGGGATGACGTCGAGCGCGTTGACTTCCCCGGCTACAACGCCGCCTTCGACGGCATTATCAGCGGCCGTGCCGATGCCGCTATTACCACCACCGTGACACCGGCGGCGCAGCGGTTAGCGGCTAGCCCTCGTGGCTTACAGTGGCCAGAACTGCCCACTGAAGACGCCGCAGGTTGGGCACAGATGCTGGAGGTGGCCCCCTACTTCCAACCCCACGACGTCACTTCAGGCGCAGGTATTAACGCTGACCACCCGCTTGCCAGCGCCAGCTACCCCTATCCGATCATGGTGAGCAACGCCGATTTAGCGCCAGAAACCGTCACCGGCTTGATCACCACGCTAGTGGAGTCCTTCGACGACTATAAAGATAACGCCCCAGGGGCTAGCGGCTATGCCCTTGAGAATCAAAACATGACCTGGGTGGTGCCTTTCCACGATGCCGTGGTGGCGTACTACCAAGAAAGCGGTGTATGGACCGATGAAATGGACGCCCACCAGAACGCTTTGGTGGAGCGGCAACAGCTGCTAATGGACACCTGGGAAGCCTATCAAGCCGATGCGCCCGAAGACGAAGCGGCGTTTATCGACGGCTGGATGGAAACCCGGCGGGCTGCCTTACAAGAAGCTGGGTTAAACCCCGTTTTTTGATGTTGCTTCAATCACGACGGAAATCATTACCTAAGGCCGCCTCTGCGCGGCCTTTTGTTTAGCCAACTACGTTCCGCAATGCAGAACGCTGTTTTGCATTATTGACTCCAACGGCGTCTTTCGCCATGATCACCTCATTCCGAATAACAACTTTAAATTTCATATAGCGAAATACGGGAGCCACTATGAGTGTTCACTACCAGCGACATGGCGAGGTCGGCGTCATTAGTATCGCTAACCCGCCCGTCAACGCATTGAGCCAAGCGGTGCGTAGCGGTTTGCTCAGCGCCCTTGAAGAGGGGTTGGCCGACCAGCAGGCCCAAGCACTGGTGGTGATAGCAGAGGGGCGCACCTTTATCGCCGGGGCCGATATACGTGAATTTGGTAAGCCGCCCCAAGCACCGCTGCTACCGGATGTCATTACCCAGCTAGAAGCCTGCCCTAAACCGCTTATCGCATCGCTACACGGCACTGCGCTAGGCGGCGGCTTGGAAGTTGCGCTGGGTTGCCACTATCGTGTTGCGCTGGCAGGCACACGCGTAGGCTTACCAGAAGTGAAGCTTGGCTTACTGCCCGGCGCAGGCGGTACCCAACGGCTGCCCCGCTTGGTAGGTGTGGAAAGATCCCTAGACATCATCACCAGCGGGCGCTTTGTAGACGCCGCTGAAGCGCAGGATATCGGCATTATCGATGCCATCAGCGATGCCCAAACACCGCTGGAAGCGGGTTTGGCAGCGGCAAAAGAGGTATTAGCGGGACAACAGCAGGCGCGCATCACCGGTCAGTTACCCGCCCCAGAGGCCAACTCACAGGCCATTATCGCCATGCGCGAACAGCTTGAAACCAGCGCACCGGCACTGTTCTCTCCGTTTCGCATTGTGGAAGCCGTTGACGCCTGCACCAAAGCCACATCTCTGGAAGAGGGTTTGCGCCGCGAGCGTGAGCTGTTTCTTGCCTGTATGGATTCCCCGCAGCGCGCAGGGCTGATTCACCTGTTTTTTGCCGCTAGAAATCCCCATGTCGTCCCTGGCGTAGACAATGCTGAGCCCTTTGCGCAGATCGCCCTTATCGGTAAACACCCGCTCTTTGAGACGTTTCAAAGCGCTGCCCAGCGCGCCAACATAGTGCTAACCGATACCCCAAACGATAGCACTGAGCTGTGCCTGCTCGCCCCTGGCGAAGACGCAAGCGCCTGCCCTTCTCAAGCGGTCACCGTAGCACTGCAGCCACTCACCGACAGCGCCTCAGACACACTCCTAAGCCTAGTACTTACCGAGCGCGGCCCATTCCATGAGCTGGTCAACCACAGTGCCAGCGCGACCGACCAGCAGCGGGTGGCTTTAACACTCAAAGCGCTGCGGGCCAACGTGGTGGTGAGCAAGTCGCCTAGCTTACTGAGCACGCTTTATAACGCCGCAAAGCAAGCGCCCGACCACAACGCCCAGTCAGCCATGGAGCAGGCGAGCCTGACGCTAGTGCAGCAAGGCGCCTGCTACCGCGAGAGCGATATTGATCTGCTGGCAGTGGAAGCGCTGGGCTACCCACGCCATTTAGGCGGGCCGCATCGCCATGCCACTCTGCAATCCACTTTATCGACGCCTTCCAAGGATGCACACTCATGAACCTGACGTTTAGCCCCGAAGAGCAGGCATTCCGCGAGGAAGTCCGCCGATTTTTAGCCGATGCACTGCCGAGCGACATCCGTGAGCGCGTGCGCCTTGGGCGGCATCTGCGCGCCGATGACCACATCCGCTGGCAGAATATTCTCAGCGAACAAGGGTGGCTTGCCGCCAACTGGCCTGTTGAGCACGGCGGTCCAGGCTGGGGCCCGGTGCAGCGACATATCTTCGATGAAGAGTGTGCCGCCGCCCACGCCCCTACGGTGGTGCCCTTTGGCGTCAATATGGTCGCGCCAGTGATCATGAAATTTGGCAGTGTGGAGCAGCAACAGCACTACCTGCCGCGGATTCTTAATAACCAGGACTGGTGGTGCCAGGGCTACTCCGAGCCGGGTGCTGGCTCGGATTTGGCGGGCTTATCTACCCGCGCCGTGCTCGATGGCGACCACTACATCGTCAACGGGCAGAAAACCTGGACCACCCTAGGCCAGCACGCCAACATGATGTTCTGTTTGGTGCGCACCGCCCCTCACGCGAAAAAACAGGCGGGTATCAGCTTTTTGCTGATCGATATGCAGACCCCCGGCATTACCGTACGGCCGATTATTACCCTCGACGGCGCTCATGAAGTCAACGAAGTGTTTCTCGATAATGTGCGCGTGCCGGTAGAAAACCGCGTGGGTGAAGAGGGCCAAGGCTGGACCTGCGCCAAATTCTTGCTCACCCACGAGCGTACCGGCATTGCCGGGCTTGGCCACGCCAAGCAGGCACTGCGCCACTTGAAGTCCCTCGCCTCCCGTATGCAGCATCGCGGCAAGCCGCTTTTATCGCTCCCCAGCTTTCGCCAGCGTGTGGTCAAAGCCGAGCTTGAGCTGATGGCGCTGGAAGTGACCAACTTGCGCGTGATTGCCGCAGCGCGAGATGGCGGCGTGCCGGGTGCAGAAAGCTCGCTGCTAAAAGTACGCGGCTCTGAACTGCGCCAAGAGATCAGCGAGCTTACCCGCCGTGCGCTTGGGCCTGCTGCCCTGCCGTTCTTCCCCGAGTTTCTCCATGGTGATGCGTCGCTAGATGACGAATACGCCCAAGGTGCTGCCGCCAGCGCCCAGTATTTTAATCGTCGCAAGCTGTCGATTTATGGCGGTGCCAACGAGATTCAAAAAAGCATCGTCGCTAAAACCATTTTAGGTATGTAAGGGGGTCACCATGGATTTTGCACTCACCGACGAGCAGCGCATGCTCGAAGAGACACTCACCCGTTTGGTGGCAGACCAGGTATCGCCCGAGCAGCGCCGCGCTATGCTGGAAGCGCCTGCCCAAGGGGCCAGCCCGCTATGGCGCACGTTTGCCGAGCTGGGCCTGCTGCATATGCCGTTTAGCGAAGACGTCGGCGGGCTAGGCGGCGACGGCACCGATGTAATGATTATTATGCAAGCGTTGGGGCGCGGCTTAGTGCCAGAAGCGTACCTGTTTGGGTTAGTCATGCCCGGGCAGCTGCTTGCGCTATGCGCTAACCCTGCACAGCAGGAGCGCTGGCTGGCCCCGCTGTTAGAAGGTGAACTCCAGCTCGCCTTGGCTTGGCAAGAACACACCGCCCGCTATGACGCGTTCGACATTTCGACCCAAGCGAGCCAACACGATGGCCAGTGGCAGCTTAATGGCCGCAAAGATGTAGTGATGAACCTGGGCAATGCCGCCGTCACGCTGGTGACCGCCCAACTTCCTACCGGCAAGCTAGGCGTGTTTATCGTCCCTGCCAATACGCAAGGCGTCACCTTGCAGACCTATCGCACGATGGATGACCAGCCCGCCGGTGACCTAACGTTGAACAGCGTGACTCTGCCGCTAGAGAACTGCCTAAGCGAAGACGCAGGTGACGCATTGGCAGAGGTGCTGGCCCTGGGTCGCGCCGCACTTTGCGCCGAAGCCATCGGCGCAATGGAAACCGCCTGCGACCAAACCCTCGCCTATTTAAAAGAGCGCAAGCAGTTTGGCCTGCCGCTGGCCACGTTCCAGTCACTGCAGCACCGCATGGTGGATATGCACCTTCACCTAGAACAGTCGCGCTCCATGGCGATTCTCGCCGCCACCAGCCTCTCGCTGCCTGCTGATGAGCGGGACTATAAAATCGCCGCGGCCAAGGCTTACTGCGGCGAGTCCGCGCGCTTTATTGCGGAACAGGCCATTCAGCTTCATGGCGGCATGGGTATGACCGAAGAGTGCTACGTGGCCCACTACGCCAAACATCTGGTGATGTTTGATCACTACCTGGGCGACAGCGACTATCACCTTGAGACGGTGAGCGAACAGCTCGACGCCGCCTAAGGAGCAGCTCATGCACAGTGAAGAAAATCCGTTAGTACGCCTTGTGACTACCGAGGGCGGTATCGCCGAAGTGACTATTGCGCGCCCTGCGGTGCGCAATGCCCTCAACGAGCCCACGGCCCTGGCGCTCAATGACGCATTAGCCACCGTGGCGGCTGACCCGGAGGTGCACTGCGTGATCCTGAGCGGTGAAGGTAGCGCCTTCTGCGCCGGTGCCGATTTAGCAGAATTCGAAAAGGCCTCCACCCAGCCTGCCAGCGAGCGGCTTGCAACGCTTTTTCTGCCTGCGCTGCGCAGCATGATGACGATGGAAAAGCCCGTAATCGCCGCCGTGAGCGGCGCTGCCGCGGGGATTGGCGTGTCCTACGTGCTAGCCAGCGATATGGTGGTGATGGGCCGCTCGGCTTACCTAAAGCTGGCCTTTATCAATATTGGCTTGATTCCCGACGGCGGCGCTTGCTGGCACTTGGTGCGCAAGCTTGGCCACGCCCAAGCCTTTGAAATGGCGGCACTGGCCACCCCAATAGATGCCGAGCGCTGCGTGGCACTGGGCCTAGCCAACCGGGCAGTGGAAGATGATCAGGTGTTAACGGAAGCACGAGCGCTGGCACAGGCCCTGGTGGCTCAATCACCTCAAGCGCTGGGGGCAACGAAACGGGCCATGCGGCAGGCGGCGAACCTGTCGCTTGACGACACGCTAACGCTTGAAGGCGCACTGCAGGATGAGTGTAAAGCCACCGAGGATTTTCATGCTCGCGTGGCTGCTTTTCGTCAGCGCCGTCGCAATTGATTCAGCGCTTGTTGGTAATCGTCGCGCAGCGTGGCAACTTCATCGGCCACACTGTTCAGTGTGGTAATACCCCCCACCCCTTGCCCTGCACCCCAAATATCCCGCCACGCTTTTGCCTTACTGCTGCCGCCTGACCCGTAGCGCATGGCGCTTTTGTCACCCTCAGGCAGTGCCTCTGGGTCTAACCCGGCCAGCTCAATACTTTGGCGCAGGTAGTTTCCGTGCACGCCAGTAAATAGGTTGGTATAGACGATATCCCCCGCAGCGGCTTCCAGTACCATCTGCTTGTACGCTGGCTGAGCATTGGCCTCCTGGGTGGCAATAAAGCGCGTGCCCATATACACCATGTCCACGCCCAGCGCCTGAGCGGCAGCGATCTGCTCGCCTTTGGTTATCGCCCCTGCCAGCACCAGCGGGCCATCGTAAAACTGCCTGACCTCCGCTACAAAGGCGAAGGGGTTGAGCCGCCCCGCATGGCCGCCTGCCCCATGGCAGACCAAAATTAGCCCATCCACCCCAGCATCGATGGCTTTTTTAGCGTGCCTCAGCGTTGTCACGTCGTGAAATACCAGGCCGCCATAAGCGTGCACTTGCTCGACCACCCGATTGGGCGCATGCAGGCTCGTGATGATCAGTGGCACCTTGAACTCAGCGCATAGCGCCACATCATGCTCCAGGCGGTCATTAGTGGGGTGCACGATCTGGTTCACCGCAAACGGCGCGGCGGGCTGCTGCGGGTTCTGCGCGTTATAGTCATCTAAGGTATCGGTAATCTGCTGCAGCCACTCCCGAAGCACTTCCGCAGGCCTGGCGTTCAGCGCCGGAAACGCGCCAATGATGCCCGTCTGGCACTGGGCAATCACCAGCTCAGGGCCAGAAACGATAAACATGGGAGAGCCGATAACCGGCAGCGTCATCGAGGAGGTCAGTTGGGTTACCATGGAAAACTCGCTAGTTATTATTTTGAAGCAATACTGCAAAAGGCCCCACAGGGCCTTTCAATAAGATGTCACACTGCAGTGGCATGGTCGGAACAACCCTACGCGGGGGCGCTGTGAACCCATCCATGGGCGCTACTTTCGCCATCTGACCGCCATGGACGACGGAAATGCCGGAAATGTCGGGAACTATTTCCGGCCATGGCGAAAGCCCCCCGCTACGGGTTATTCCGACCAAGACGTGTATGCAAGAAGCTTTTACAGCTTGCTTTCCAGCTCCGGCAGGATCTCGAACAGATCCCCCACTAGGCCATAGTCGGCCACCTGGAAGATCGGCGCTTCGTCATCTTTGTTGATGGCGACGATCACCTTGGAGTCTTTCATGCCCGCCAAGTGCTGAATCGCACCTGAAACACCCACCGCAATGTACAGCTCAGGCGCGACGATCTTACCAGTCTGGCCCACCTGCATGTCGTTGGGTACGAAGCCGGCATCGACCGCCGCACGCGAAGCGCCAATGGCCGCGCCCAGCTTGTCGGCAATGCCGTCCAGCAGCTTGAAGTTCTCGCCGTTACCCATGCCACGGCCACCGGAGATGACGACCTTGGCACCGCCGA